>JAAZXD010000100.1 GCA_014240355.1 Roseibacillus sp.
ACGGCCTGCTGAATGGCCTGCAACTGCTCAATGGCCTCCTCCGCCGCCTCCCGGGCCTGGTCCAGCTCCTCCTCCCGGCCCTCCGGCGTATCCTGCAACGGAGTATCCTCCAAGCGCTCCCGTGATTCGTTAACCTCCTGTGCGGCCTCACGCACGTCCTCCGCCCGGGCCGCCTGCACCCCATTCTCCATCCGCTCGGCCAGTTCATTGAGCTGTTCGTGAGCGTTAGCCAGCTTCTCCCGGGCCTCCGCCAAGTGCTTCTCAGCCTGCTCGGAAAGCTCATCCTTCTTCACCTCTTCCTTGTGCCACTCCATGCGATCCTTGGCCTCCCTTACTTCCTTTATGGCCTCCGCAATGGTCTCGCGAACGTCACTCTGCTGGGCCCGGATCTCCTGGCGTGCCAGCGACTCCGCATTGCGATCGATCTTGATGATGAGCCACTCCGAACGCCCCACATTGGGCCCCCCCAGGGACTCCGGCAGGTTGTCGGTCACCACCACCGCCATGCGTAGTTCGTCGGCGTTCTTGTACTTTTCGGTGAGAGCGCCGAGCGAGACCAGTTATTCACCCCGCCAGACTGACTTGGCACTCAGAGCGTCCTGTTCCGGCACCGCGGCCGGCAAAGGGTCCACCGTGCTCCCGTTGACCAGCAGCTCCACCGCTGCGGCATTCACCCCGAAATCTTCCAAGACTTCGTATTCCAGTCGCACCTGTTCGTCCGGCCGCAGGCGCAATTCCGCCTGGGTGGGAGCAAGTAGCACCACCTTGGGAGCGATATCCTGCACCACCTTGACCGGGAAACGCAATCCCTCGATCTCGCGACCCAGCTCGTGGTGGAGCATCACCTGGCCGAGGCCACCCTTCTCCGGTTCAAGCGTCCAGTTGACGGACACCCTGGTTCCGTCCGCTCCGGGGTCGAGGCCCACTGTTCCCACTTCCTTGCCATCCAGGAGGAATCGTCCGCGCACCACTCCCGTGGTAGTGGTGCCCTTCACCGTGATCGTCGATCCCCCCAGGGCGGAAACGCCGCTTTCGAGCGGACGTTCCTGCCGGGATTGATCGGTGTATTCCGGGAAATCGACTACAACCTTCACCTTCCCGATGCGTGGCAACGACGCCACCGTGACGTCGTATCCATCGCTCTGGGCTTTTCCGACCTGTGCAAAGTAGTGGAAACTGTCCTTGGCCGCGGGCAGGCGATACTCGAACCGGCTGACGCCGTCCTCCACCCCGGCCCGCTTGAGCGTTTCGGTGAGCGTCTCCTCTCCCTCCCGTTCCATGATGAGGGAAAGCTCCTCCACCTTGGAGTCGGAGTACTTGACGGTGATCTTCACCTCGTCTCCTTCCAGGACCTCAATGTCCTCGGGATCGATGCTGAAGCGGACCGCTCCGGCATTTCCAAGATCGCTGAAGGGCGCAACCGCCCGGACCAGGAGGCGTTGGGCCTCCCCGGGAAAAATCACGAAGACCAGGATGAAGACGGTCGCCAACCCGGTCGCCGGCCAGAGCCAGCGCTTGGCGCGGCGGGCCCGCACCTCGGTGGTGGGATCCATTTCCTTGACGTCCCCCTGCGCCTCCACCACGAGTTCCTTCAGGAGAACTTCCGAGACCCCTCCCCTGGAATCGCTGGACAGTTCCAGGGCAGTGCTGACCCGCTCCTGGATTTCCGGGTGCCGGGTTTCCAGCCATCGCGCGATCTGCACCAGCGTGATGCGCCCCCCAAGGGGCTTCACGAACCAGGTCCTGATCGCCCAGAGCGCCCCCACCACGATGGATCCCAGCAGGACCCAGCTCACCATCACCGGCAACGGAGCAAAGACCAGGTGGGCGGCCATGGAGAGGAGGAGCCCCCCCAGCACGACAGTTGCCACCGCAGCCAAACCTCGGAGAACCTGCATGCGGCGCACCCGTCCCAGGAGGGCTTGCAGGGGCTTGATAATCTCCCGGGGAAGTTTCGTGCTCATTGGATGATAGTGGTTGAGAGGATGAAGGCAGACGCCGAGCGCGTCCGCATCTCTGGAAGGTCGAATATACTACGGAAGTCCACTCCGTCTTCTAATAACCCATTCTGAAGTTAATAGCGCACAAAACAAGACCAAGAGGGCCCAATGATCCCAGAGCCGGGTCTCCCGGAGTTCCTCGCGGGTCTCCTCCCCCGTCAAAAACAGGCCAGCCAGCTGCCCGGCCTCCTCCGGGGCCACCACGCGCCCACCCGAGAGCTCGGCCAGGGTGTCCAGCAGCGGCCGGTTCAGCGTAGTCTCGGAAAGCTCCACCGGGCTCATGGACCCCACCACCCGGAAGGCCGTGGAAACTCCTCCCTCCCCGTCCGCTTCCAGAAGATCGCTGGCCTTCTTGCCCACCAACTTGATCTGGTAATCCCCCGATCCGGGGAACGGCCCCGCCTGCGCCTTGTGGAGCCCCGGGGAACCCTCGACGTAACGCATCTGGACGGTGACCAGCTTCTCGCCGTCCCGCCATACCTCGGCCTTGAGGGATTCGTCCTTCACCGGATTTTTCTCCACATCCCAGAGCCGGGCCGTGATCTGTAACTTGTCGTCGCCGGTGTAACTCAGGTGATCGGTCCCGAGCCGCACCGAGGCGGTGCCCGAACGCAGGTTGGGACCAGCCCCCCAGCGCACGAGCTGACCCCAGAACCGGTGGTGATAGATATCGCCCACACCCTCCCGCAGCCGCCACGACCGGTCGGTCAACAACATGGCCACCTTGCCATTGCCAACCTGCTGTGCGACCAGAATAGCATTCCTGGCCTCCCGCTCCTTCCGTTGCGCCAGACGTGAGAGCGCATTGCTGAGATCATCCGCGTTGTTCACCGAGACCTCCCCGTCCTCTTCGCCGGAGGCCACCACCAGGACGCTGGCACCCTCCTTCACGCCTTCCACCGGGTGTCGCCAGCGGAACTCCGGAAACTCCCCCCACAAGCGCTCGTTTTCAAGACGGCTGTCCGACTGCGCGGTGATCGGGTGGTTGCGCCCCTCGGCAGTGAGGATGAGACGATAGGGTGGCTCTTTCGTTCCGAAGAAGGTCCGCCGGCTCGGGGTGTAGTTAACCGGGAGGAGCTTACGCGCGATCCCCGACTCGATGGCGTGCGGCATGTGCCGGGGACCCGCGATGGCGACAAGGAAGGCGGCCCGCTCGGTCACGCAGCTCTCGATGGTCTGCCAGGTGTTTTCTCCGATGGCTTCCGGCGGCACGTCCCCGATGATGATGACGTCAAACTTGCGCCATTCTTCCTCGCTCTCGGGCAACCGGGTGGCCTGGGCATCACCGAACTTCCGCGCGGCCGAGGCGGGAACGGGGGCCACTTGCTGCCCCAGGATCGAATCCGGCTCCAGGAGGACATATTGCAGGTGGATCGACTTGTCCCGACCATAGAAGAGGTTGCGCAGGTAGCGGAACTCCCAGCGCGGATGGGAATCCACGATGAGCACATTGGTGCGGGCATCGGTGATAGCGGTCTCGAACTGCCAGCTGTTGTTCCTGTCAAAGAACTCCTCCCCGAGGTTCTCCAGTTCCACCGTGTAGGCGTTGATTCCGTCCTCCTCCGGAACATCGTTGAAGCGCACCTCCTCGCGGTGATGGTCCTGGGGAATAGAGATCACCTGCTCCTGGACAATCTCGTCCCCTTTTTTCAGGAGCACCTTGGCACGGCGTCCCCGGTATCCGTCGAACTTCAGGACGGTGGCCACCCGCAGGCGATCCCCGAGGTAAATGGCATCTGGCGAACGCACCTCCAGGATGGCGGCGTCCCGGGGCGGCGTCTCACTTCCGATTCCCACCACCCCGATGGGGGCATCCAGGATTCCGAAGCGCCGCGCGATGTCTTCGACCCGACCCGGACGGTTGTGCCGGCCATCGGTCACCATCACGAGACCCGCCAGATTGTCCGGCGGAACCTGTTCCAGCACGGTGCTCATGGCCTTGGCCAGGTCCGTGGCCTGGTCCCATCCTTCCGCGGCTTCCTCGCCCTCGCTCAGGGTCTTGCGCGCCGCCCGGATAATACGCACGCCCACCTTGCCCTTGAGTTCCTCAAAGAGGCCGCTCTCATTGATGGCATCCTTCGAAATATCATAGCGCGATGCCGTCTGTCCCGGGTCAACCAGGTCCATGGAGGCCGAGTCATCCATCACCACGATTACTTCCTGCTCCAGTTCACGGTTCACCTTCCGGCTGAAGACCGGCTGGAGAAGCATCCAGACCAGGGCGACCAGGGCCAGCAGGCGCAGGGCGGTCAACCAACGCCCCTTGGTCCGTCCCACCGCACTCTGCTCGTAGCGGTAGAGAAAGATAATGCACTCGACCGCCACCGCCATGATCAGCGCGATGGTCCAGAGCGGCCAGCCGGTACCAAGATGGAACACCTTGCGCAGCAGCTCCATCAGTCCCCAGGTCGCCGCAAAGACGAGCGATCCACGGATCATCATCAATCCTGCGCTCATTCCGCCTTCCTGAGTCCTTTCATTTTTTCCAGCATTCCCGGATTGGGTCCGGTCTTCTCTTCAAACTCCACCTTCACATCCTCCGCAGTCCGGCGCGACTTCGAGATCCATCGGGCGAGGGCCACTTCCAGCAGGAGGAGGAAGAAGGCCGCCACCGCCAGGATTTTCCACAACTCCTTCCCGAAACCCTTGCCACTGAGGACCGCCAGCACGTCGGTCACGGACTGGGCCTCCACCAGGTCGATATTCTTGCGAATGAGCTCCTTGTCTTCTTCCTCAAGCCGCTCAAGGCGGCTCTCCCGCACATCCCGCCGGACCACCAGGGGCACTTCCCCGCTCTCCAGTTCCTCGATCTCCTTGCGAAGCTGTTCCGGCACGATCACCTTGTAGAGACCGGGAATGGCAGCCCCATCGAGTTCCAGCACCCGTCCACGCCGGCCCACCGAAAGGCTGGCCACCCGCTCCTGGCCCCGCGGATCGACCGCGGTGCTCCTGGCGATCACCTCATTCTCCCGTTCGCCGGTCAGAGGGAGTAACGCCTGGGCCGGGATGATCTCCATCTTACTGCCACCCGGCACCTGCCAGTGAAGCTTGATACTGGCGTGGGAAGACTCCTCCTGGTAGTCGAGCTCGATCCGCGCGGGGGTGCCCGCTTCGAGCTTGATCTCGCCGCTTTCCCTCTGGCCCGTTGACGCCACCCGCATGACCGTTCGACCGTTGATCTTGAGAATGGCCTTGTCGTCCACTACCATGCGGAATCGGTAGCTTCCGGTCACGGGCGGCACGAGATGACCCTCCCAGCGGATTTTGAAACGGTCCCGGTTCATCCCCGGGTAAGGCTGCTGGTCCTTCCAGTCGAACTGGATGGTGGGATCGACCCGCTCAACCGCAATCCCCCGGTCTTCATCGAAGGAACGGTAATAGGTGCCCTTCAGGCCACCACCACCCGGCAGGGCCAGGGCGGGCCGCCAGGTCGCCTCCACATTGAGCTTCACCCCACCCGCCCCGGCGAGCCAGGTGACCAGTTCGTGGACAAACGGGACGAAGGACTGCCGGGTCGTCAGGTTCCCGGTGCGAATATCGAAGCCCGAGGTGGCGAGAAGAATGCGGCCCTTCCCATAGTTGCGTCCCGTCAGGAAAGGCTTCCCATTCGAGTAACGGGCCGACACCGCCCCCCCTTTGCGGCCCTCGGTCACTTCGCGAAAGCCCGACACCCGGGCCTTGCCCAGATCGCTGGCGCGCTCATCCTTGAAGAGAACCAGCGTTTCATGATCGAAGGTGGCGGGAGCGGGGTGAATGCCCTCCGCGTCAGCCTGCAGGGGTCCCAGGTCCACCGGGCACACCGCACCGCCGGGTCCCTCCCAGGCGTTGTAGAATCCTTCATCAGCCCTCGGTCCGGCCAGGATGAGAAGCCCCCCGCCGTTCGCCACGTAAGCCGCCATCCGCTCGGCCATGCTCCCGGGCAGGCGCACAACATCGGCCAGCACCACCACCCGGTAGGTCTCCAGATCCTTGAGGGTCGTGATCTCCGGAGCCGGCATCACGGTGGGCTCCATCAGGTAATTCTCCTCCGGCTTGTTCCCTTCCACCAGCTCGGCCGAGGGTGCCAGGGCAAGGGCGGTGAACCCGGCCGCCCGCTCGAAGAACCCCCCGCTCGGATTGCCGTCCACCAGGAGGACCGGAAGCCTCTTCTTCACAGCCACCACCAGTTCCTGCACATCATCCACCGGCAGATCGTCCCCAGCGTCGAGGAGGGCCTTCACCACCGTCGGTCCGGCCAGCTTGAAGAGATGGCGCAGTTCGACGGTCTCTTCCTGTCCCGGGGCCAGCTGACCGATCGCCACCGGCTCCAGGGGCTCTTCGCCCACCGTCACCTGCAGGGGATTCGGCGTCACCGCTTCCGTGCCCGTGTTCTCAATAGTCACCCGGATCGTGGCCTCGCGGTCGGTCCCCACCACTTCCCGGGAAAGATCGATCCGGGAAACCGCCACGTTGCGCAGGGACTCCGGGGGCGGAAAGCTCCGGACCATCAGCTTGGGCGAATGCGGCAGGCCTTCGACCGCCTCCCCGAACGACGTCCAGGCCGAGGGACTGTCCAGGCGCCATCCCAGCCGCTGGCTGTCGGTAAAGACCACGATCTCCTTGGCAGCGTGATATCCCTTGGCGAGGTTGAGCAGGCTCACCCCCAGCGCATCGTGTGCGCGAAAGAGGCCCCCCACCGGGCGCAGTTCCTCCAGGACCTCGATCACGTCGGCCCGGTGCGTGAGGGGCGCACCCGTCACCGCATCGGGGGCCGGCCCTCCCAGGATGACTGAGAAAGCCGTGCCGCGCGGAGCTCCCTTTACCAGAACGATCGCCTCCTCGATGGCCTGTTGAAACGCGCTGCGTCCATCCGGCCCGGGAATCTCCATGGACGTGGAAGCATCTATGACGAGGGCGATATCCCGGCTCCCCGTGTTCTGGAAACGAGCCAGATTGAGCTGTCGCTCAAAGAGAATGAGAGCCACCCCGGAGAGCAGCAGCAACAGGGCCACCCCCCGCGTGAGCCAGCGTGCCGCGGCCCTGCTCAGCACGAAGGAGGCTCCCAGGGCCGCCACGCCAAAAAGCACCAGGGGCAACACGAAGATCCACGGAACGTTGGAATCGGGCGGCACGAAGGGACGGGCCAGGGCCAGGGCCAGCAGGGCGATGAGAAGGCAACGGGCCGCCATCAGCAGCATGTCCTCCCATTCCATCCGCCGCCGACGCATCGCCACCGTGTCGAAAAGAAATCGCATCGCTCCCCAGTCCAGCGGCCTGGCCGACTGCCGCCGCATCATGTGCAGGATGATGGGCACCAGGACTCCCGCGAGTCCGATCAGCAACCATGGATTGAGGAAGAGCATCTGTCTTACTTGTCGGCTCTCAGCTGCCGGTTGTCGGTGGAAGCAACTGCCCCCTCTCTTCCTGGTAACGAATTCCACATAACTGCTCTACCGCTTGGCATGCATTCTCCGGCCCAGATAACGCACGAGCGTATCGCGCAACGGCGTCTTGGTGTTCACCGGCACATAGTCGGCCTGCAGTTTCCCGCTGGCCGTCTCCATCGACTTTACAAAATCACGCACCTTCTCCAGGTAGGCTGCCCGCACCGCCTGGGGATCGATCCGAAGCATGGGCTCCACCCCTTCCAGATCCCGGAACCGCTGGAAAGCCTTGAAGGGGAAGGTCAGTTCCTCATCGGCCAGGACGTGCAGAAGAACGAGTTCATGCTGGCGGAAATCAAAGTGGTGGAGCGATTCGATGATATCCTGCGGTTCGTCAAAAAGGTCGCTGATGAGGATGACCAGCCCGCGCTTGTGGACCCGCTCGGCCACCTCATGCAGGACATCCGCCACCTTGGTCTCCTCCCCCGGCTCGGACTGGTGCAGGGTTTCCACAATGCGGCGCAGGTGGCTGGGCCGGCTCCCTGCGCGGAGGTAGGAGCGCACCCGGGAGTCGAAGGTCACCAACCCGGCGGCATCTCCCTGCTTGATGAAGAGATAGCTCAACGCCGCCGCCAGGTAACGGGCATAGGCGAACTTGGACATCGCCTCGCCGTCCACCAGAGCCGCCTCCTCTCCGCGGAAGGCCATTGAGCCCGAAATATCGACCGCCACCGTGACCCGCAGGTTGGTTTCCTCGATATACTGCTTGATGACGTTGCGATCGCTCTTGGCCATTACCCGCCAGTCGAGATTGCGCGGATCATCGCCGGGAGTGTACTCGCGGTGTTCCGCGAACTCGACCGAGAATCCCTTGTCCGGACTGGTATGCTTCCCGGTCAGGGTCCCCTGCATCCGCTTGCGGGCCAGCCACTCGAGCCGCCGCATCACACCCATGGTCTCCTCCGGCAGGAGCTTCATGGACTCGGGCACTTCTATCGAGGGCATACAGCAGGCACCAATAAACAGATAAACCAGTTCGGCTTCGTACAAACACGAAAACGAGATCTAAATCTTGATCTCTTCCTTGGGCTGCAGATGTTCCAGCAGCATTTCCACGATGCTGTCGCTGGTCACTCCTGAAGCCTCGGCATTGAAGGTGGTGAGCACACGGTGGCGCAGCACCGGATGGGCCACCGCAGTCACGTCTCCGGTGGTGGCGTGGAAGCGGCCGCGTAGCACGGCGTGAGCCTTGGCCGCCGAAATCAGGGCGATCCCCGCCCGGGGCCCGGCGCCCCATCCCACCATCTCTTTCACGAACTCGGGAGCCTCGCCCGAGTTGGGACGGGTTGCCCGTGCGATGTCCGCCGCAAAATCGATCACGTGATCGCCCACCGGCACGCGCTTCACGATCTCCTGCAGTTGCAGGATTTCCTCCGCATCCATGAGGGCCTTGACCTCGCCCTCACCGGGACTGGTCACTCTCCGGATGATCTCGCGCTCTTCCTGATCGTCGGGATAGTCCACCACGATATTGAAAAGGAAACGGTCCAGCTGCGCCTCGGGGAGTGGATAGGTTCCCTCCTGTTCGATGGGGTTCTGGGTGGCCAGCACGAAGAAGGGCTTGGGCAGGTTGCAGGTCTTCTCTCCCACCGTAACGTGGTGCTCCTGCATCGCCTCAAGGAGGGCCGCCTGTGTCTTGGGCGGGGTCCGGTTGATCTCGTCCGCCAGAATCATGTTGGCGAACACTGGCCCTTCCACGAAGCGAAAGCTGCGGCGACCGGACTCCTGATTCATCTCCAGCACATCGGTTCCCGTGATATCGGCCGGCATCAGGTCAGGCGTAAACTGGATCCTCTTGAAACTGAGATCCAGGGCCCGGGCCACGGTGGAGACCAGGAGAGTCTTGGCCAGGCCCGGAACTCCCACCAGAAGGGCATGACCCCGACAGAAAATGGCCATGAGCACCTGCTCAACCACCTCTTCCTGTCCCACAATGACCTGCGAGAGCTCCTCCTTCATCTGGCCATAGACCGAATGGAGTTTCTCGACGGCCTCTTTTTCGTCCATACTCATACAAA
>JAAZXD010000101.1 GCA_014240355.1 Roseibacillus sp.
CGTGATCTGGTAGGGATACTCTTTCGGACCTGTTCCCGTAGCCTGCTCTATTTCCCCACATCCGGATAAAATCCAACCGATTCCGGTTAGTGCGAGGAGGATCGTTAGACGTCGTTTCATCGATCTGGTAACTGAGGGGGAGATTGGGAGAAATTAGCGGTCTCTTATGCCATTTTTTCTTAGGCGCCCGAAACCGGCCCATCATTGTCGCCCTGTTCCGGCCATGAGAGTTCGAAGCCTTGCTGCTGGTTATCCTGCGCCCCTGTCTTCACAACCAAAACCTCAGCCCCGGGCCCAGGGAACAGATTGCCAAAAATCGCCTGGAGCTTGCTCGGTTTCATTGGAGGTTAATTGATTCAGGCTCTTTCAAGGATGGGGCTGGATGCACCAATAAAGGCCTCTGAGACTCTGTCGAGACTGAGTCTCAATAGCAAGCCTATTCAAATGGAGACCACTTTACCCTCCAACACACTGACCTAGCGTCCTTTATGAAATTGCTACACGCAGACCTGACAAAAAACACCCCCAAGCCTTTGAGAACACGGCCCCCATCGAAAGAATTGAACCCTACTGGTGCTTTTCTTTCCACGAATCTGAACTACATCTTCACCGAGCATCCGCCCCACTTAGACCGCCAACCCCCCCTCGCACCAGCCCGTGTCGGCCCTGACCTTCAGTTCTATCGACCAAATTGTCGACGATATCGCCGGCGGCAAACTCGTCATCGTGGCCGACGATCCCGCCCGGGAGAACGAAGCAGACCTCATAGGGGCAGCCTCCCGCACCACTCCTGAAACGATCGCCTTCATGGCCACTCACGGACGCGGATTGATCTGCGCACCTGTCACCCGGGCAAGGGTGGAAGCCCTTAACCTGCCTCCCATGTCACGGCGGAACAGGGAAGGACACCGCACGGCATTCACCGTTTCAGTAGATGCTGCGGACGGAATCACCACCGGAATCTCAGCAGCCGATCGATCACGGACTATCGGCCTTTTGGCCAATGAGGACGCGGGCGCGGACAGTCTCGTGCAGCCAGGCCACGTCTTTCCCCTGCAGGCAGCCGACGATGGAGTGCTGCGCCGGGCCGGACACACTGAAGCAGCAGTTGACCTTGCCCTTATGGCCAACCTTCCCGGAGTCGGAATGCTCTGCGAGATCATGCATGAAGACGGCACCATGGCTCGGGTCGGCGATCTCGGCGACTACCAGCAGACACACGGGCTGAAGGCCTGCACGATTGCCCAGATTATTGAATACCGACGCCGGACGGAACGTCTGGTGGCATGCGAGGAGACCATCGACCTTCCCACCGAATACGGAGCGTTCGATTGCCACCTTTATCGGGAGCACACCGACGACTCACACCACCTGGCGCTCACCCGGGGCCAGATCGACCCCGAGCAGCCAACACTCGTGCGGGTTCACTCCGAGTGCCTCACCGGAGACGTTTTCTCCTCCCGCCGGTGCGACTGTGGTAGCCAGCTCCACGCCGCCATGGAACGCATCGCTGAGGACGGAGGCGTGCTCCTTTACCTCCGCCAGGAGGGCCGCGGCATCGGCCTTGCCGCAAAGATCCACGCGTACAAGCTCCAGGAGAAAGGCCTTGATACGGTGGAGGCTAACGAAAGACTGGGGTTCCCGTCCGACCTTCGGCACTACGGAATGGGGGCCCAGATTCTCCACGACCTCGGTGTCCGCAAGATCCGCCTGCTCACTAATAATCCGAAGAAAGTGGTGGGTTTAGAGGGATACGGACTGGAAATCGTCGATCAGGTGCTGATCCGCTCCGAGCCCAATCCCGACAACCGCCGCTACCTCGAAACGAAACGCGACAAACTCGGCCATCGCCTGTAGGAAAGGCCCTCCACGAGAACAGCGAGGCCTGTGACGTAATCGTCACGTGTCACCCTCCAGGAAGCCGCACTACAATTCCCTGAATTTTCGATTCAGCATCCAGCTCTTAGATCCTAAGGTTCATTCGTCATGTCTCTAGAAATCTCCCGGAAGCCTCGCGTCTTCAACACCAAGCACAACAAACTCGCCATCGTGGCCTCGAAGTACAACGAGGTTTACAGCGACGGACTCGTTGATAACGCGATCGAGGAACTGAGCGAGCTCCTGCCACAGGCCCGGGTCGACCTGATCCGGGTGCCCGGTGCCTTTGAGATCCCGGTTGTCATCAAGTCTCTACTCGAACTTGAACAACCGATTTGTGCGATTGCCCTCGGAGTCATCATCCAAGGCGAAACCGCCCACGCCGATCTGGTAGCCCGCAGCGTTATCGATGCCCTCCAGCAACTCTCCCTCGATTACACTACCCCGGTCATCAATGAAGTGCTTCTGGTGGCGGACGAAGCGCAGGCCCACGTCCGTTGTCTGGGTGACGAACTAAACCGCGGAATCGAAGCCGCTCGTGCTGCCACCTCCATGGTGGAGATCTTCTCCGAACTTGACCGCGGAGGATCGCTTCGCACCCAGCCAAAAGATGCCTGACACTTCCCGTCGCCGTATACGCGAGGCGGTTGTGCAGTTCCTCTATGCCTTGGGCCCCGCAGATGAACTCCCGGATGCGCCGGATCCCGCCATCCTGTCGCTGCTCCTGGAATCGACCCGGGACAGGTCCACGAGAGCTCGCGCAAGGGCCGTAGTGCATCTCCAGCAAGGCAGGGAGAAGATCATCGCCGGTCTTTCCCCTCTCCTGCTCACCCTCGAAGAACTCGATCCCGCCGATGGGGCCGACGAGATGAACAGGGACCTCAAATCCTGGAGCGAGGAGGAGGAAAACCTCCGCACCTTCCTCCATGGCCTGCGTCACGAACTCAAAGGCAACAAGGATGTCACCCGCCTCCGGGAGAGTATGGAAGGCGCTAAACGGAGCAATCGCGCTGCTCTCTCCGCGGCAACCCGGGTGAGCGCCACCAATCCACACTTCCCCGCCCTCCAGCAACTGCACGACGAAGCTCTGGTTCTGCGAGAACAGATCGCACCCGTGAGTGAACGCCTCTCCCTTGCCCTCGGCGACGACCTCACGACGCTGCCCGAATTGAAATCCGTGGCGCGGGCCGAGACGGATCTTGCTCACACCACCTCGCGCATCGAATCCTACTATCATGATCTGCACCGACATCTCGCTGACATCGACCGGAAACTGGCCGCGGTGGTAGACAACTACTCCCCTGAGCGACTGGACAGGGTCGACCGGTCCATCCTCCGACTCGGCACATACGAACTCCTTTTCGACGACGAAGTTCCGACCGCTGTAGCCATCAACGAGGCCATCGAACTCGCCCGTGCTTTCGGCACCACTGAATCTCCCGGCTTCGTTAATGGCGTGCTCGACCGCGTGACCAGAAACGGATAGCAACTAGGTCATCCGCCAGACATTCCCGATCTTCCCGGTTCGTGTGATTTGAATTCTGCGGCCCTTGAATAGCTCCACACAGGATCCTTTCCCCTCAAATACTCCGAACGGCGGATGAAGGAACGGTCATACCCTGAACGGTTCCTCCTGTCGGACTGACCCCCAGCCTTTCCCGACTTTCTCATCGCCCCCTGTTCCCCGGATTGCTAATTCTTTGAACTGCCTGTGCTCCACCAGTTCCCAACCGACTTTCAGCGCCGCGCTCTCTGGATTGCCCTGACTGGCATTGCCATCGCGGTGATTGGAGCCCTCCTCGTGGGCCTCGTCATTCTCATCGGTAGAACTCTCACCTATCTTCAACCGGTTCTCGTTCCCCTCGCGGTAGCCGGCATCCTCGCCTATCTCCTCAATCCTCTGGTGGTGAAACTGGAGGAAAAGGGCCTGTCTCGCCTGCGGGCCATCCTATCCGTTTTTGCCGGTTCCGCCATCCTCCTGGGATCCACGCTCCTGGTAATAAGCCCCAAGATCGCCTCTCAGGCCGGGGAACTGTTCGAAAAGCGGGAGCAGTTGGCCAGCAATCTGGTCCAGCATATCCGCACCACACCCTGGTTACGCCCCCTGGCCAATCAGGCTCTGGCCGAACATGAAACAGGAGAAGAGCCCGCCACATCTTCAGCCGATCCCTCACAAGAGAAGCAACTCGCAAACTATGACGACTGGCTCGAGAATTTTCCCAAGTGGATTCCAGGCCAGGATGCCGGCGAATTTGACCTCAGAAAAAGCAAGGGCTGGCACTGGGCCACCGAAAATCTCGAGGATCTCCTGACCACAGGTCTCAACTGGCTTGAAGGCGGAGCCGGCAAGGTCTTTGGTTTCATCGGCTACGCCCTCGGATTTCTCCTCGTCCCGGTCTACCTCTTCTTCTTTTTGAAGGAGGCCGCCATCATTCAGAGCCGCTGGAGCCACTTCGTACCCCTGCGTGAATCCAACCTGAAGCGCGAAGTCGTCGCAACCCTCGGCGAGATGAACGGATACCTCATCGCCTTCTTCCGTGGCCAGGTCCTTGTCAGCATCATCGACGGCCTCCTCACCGGTCTCCTTCTCTGGATGATCGGGCTCCCCTACGCCTTTGTGATTGGCCTTGCCCTCGCCATCCTGGGAGTGATGCCCTTCATCGGATTCCTGGTGACCCTCATTCCGGCCATGATCATCGCGGTGGCCACGTATGGCGACTGGCAGCACCCAGCCCTGGTCTTCGCCATCTTCTTCGTGGTCCAGCAAATCGATGGACTCTTTGTCCAACCCAAGATCATCGGAGACAAGGTGGGGCTCCACCCCATGACCATCATCTTCTCGATCTTCTTCTGGTCCCTTGTCCTGGGCGGATTCCTGGGCGCCCTCCTCGCGATCCCTCTCACGGCCTCTGTGAAGGTTCTCTTTACCCGCTATATCTGGGATCCCGCTACCCGCGAACAGGAACCAGAGCCGGGTAAATCTCCCTGCCAGTCCTGAAGAACCCGCCCTCTACTCGGCGAGCATTCCTTCTACCGTCAGATCTACGAAAGACCCGGGGCCGCCGATGTAGCGGATCTTCCGCTGGGCATCCAGGACGTAAACCAGGGGAAGATCTCTCACCCGATACTGAGAGTGGATCCGCCCGTCTACATCGGAAAGATTCCGCCAAGGGATGGTCCCGTTGGCTCGCAGACTACGCAGCACCTCCCGGGAGTCGGAGGTCACCCCGATCAGATTCATCCCACGCTTTCCGTGCTGCTCATGCAGCTTACGTAAAAGGCCCAGACCCCGCTCAGCGTCGCGCATACTGGTATGCCAGAAAGCCAGCACAGTCACCTTGCCCTTTAAAATGCTCAACTTGAAGGGCTCCCCTGCCGAGTCCCGCCCGATGGCATCGGGAGCAGTCCTCCCCTTGACCAGGTTCTGAATCACGAAAATCTCATCCATGGCCAACTTGGAGACGGTGGTATCCCCCACCTTCACCTCATGAGCCTTGATGATGGCCCGCCGCAGATTGCGAATCCGCCGCTCCAGGATGATGGCATCATCACCCAGCCCCTTCAGGAGCATCGCGATCGCGAGGGACGCCTGACCCTGGACCTCCTCGTGTGGATTCTCTTGCTCCACCGTCTCAATCACCTTGAGAATGGAGCGATCAGGCTGGCTGGTCAAAGCCAGGCAGAGCATTCCGATCTTGGGACTCTTGAGGTGGAAACGCTGGAGGGACTGTATGATGAACTGCGCGCGCGACCGCGACTCTCCCGAGTCAGTCTCCGCTGCAAAAACAGGGGCGCGCTCCAGGAGCCAGACGCAATACTCGATGGTCCAGTCCGTGCGCAGGGAATCCTTCAGTTCCATCCACATGCGCGCACCATAGTCCGATGACCCGGGGCGGTTCTTCCAGACATTGCGTTGAGCCTGGGAATCCGCAACCGCCAGTTTCTGAGCCCAGATCCGGACCGCCGCTTCATACTCGTTCCTGATTTGAGCGGCCGCCTCCGGGGTTCCGGCCCTGCCCGCTACCGGGCAGAAGACGGCAAGGAGGAGGAAAAGGGTGAGGGATCGCATGGCGCGGTCAGCATAGTCCCTGCCCGCCTTCTGCCAACCGTCAATCTGTCCAGCTCCAGAGCCGACTGGAATCACAGAGCTGATCCGCCTCGTCAAATACCACGCCTTCCCCCGCAAGAATTCGTCGCTTGCGCTCCACCCGCACACCCCGACGCTTTCCGGAATAGCCACCCAGCGATCCATCTGTCCGGATCACACGGTGACAGGGTGTCTCCGGCGCAAACGGGTTGCGCTTGAGCGCCTGCCCTACCGCCTGGGCCGAGCGGCAATTGAGATGATGGGCCAAGGCTGCATAGGTAACCACCTTCCCCTGTGGAATTTCCCGCAGGACGGCATACACCCGGCTTTCAAAAGTGGTAATCGATCGCCTCGCGGTCACCAGGTGGGTTCCTTTCTTCTCTAACTTGCGACTGCCCCCGTTCCCTCGGCCTTTTCTTTTTCGGCGAGTCGCTCCTTGAGTTCCGGCCAGTTGTCCCGGCCCACGATGTAGCCCACGCATTCATCATTTCCACAGAGACAGGGATGATCTTCATAATTTTCAATATCAAACCCGTAATCAAAGGTGAGCTCCTCCCCCGTATCGATTTCCCGCAGGGCATAGAGAAAGATCTGATTCTCCTCTATCCATGCCTCGCAATTGGGAGCGCAGGAGTGATTCAGGAGACGGGCCGTGTTCCAGGAGACGTTTCCGTCGAGATCCCACTTCTTGTTCAGGGTGAAAATGTAGACTGCTGCGTCCCCAGTCTTCTCGGCATGCTCCATCTGAGTTGTGGCACGCTTTTCGCTCTCCTCCTTGTCGATCTTTTCTCCGATATACTCGATGATGCGCTTACCCGAAGGTATTGGCTTTGACGCATAGACCCCCGTGCCATGAATGTCCGAGTTCCGTACTTCGCAGTATTCGCTCTTTGCCCGCTCCATCAACTGTTCCAGTTGGCGCCGGAGGCGGGCCGCCTTTTTCAGTTTCTTCCCCTTCCCTCTGGTGTTCGACCCTGCTTTCTTCGATTTTCCCATGATCCTCTTGTAGCGCTAATCGAGTTCAGTTCTACTTCCTCCTGATCACCGGGATCAAGGCTCCCGTCGTATCTCTCCTCCGCCAACTTGAGGCAACCCGAGGAGCTTCTGATCCCTAGGAAGGCTGGGAAAAAAACTTCTCAGGTCTGCGATGCTGCAATTCCGTCCGTCTATGAAGTGCCAGTCGGGAGTCCCTTTCTTGTTCACCGCGACCTGAAACCCCAGAGTCTCAATTTTTCTCGGTAAACGGGTCTTTGGATCAATGACGCGGTATTCCGCCCGGGTGGGAACGAAGACCAGCCATTCAAGATACATGTTGATCGGTTGACCCTCCTTATCCTCTCCCCGCAACAGGACCACCTCGTGGGCACTCGTCGGTTTCCGGACCTCGTAATTCAGCATGGAAATCCCCTGCCTGGCCATCTCCTTGGGGATTTCGGCAAGGCGTCTGGCCAACTCAACCTGCCCTCCCTGGAGCTTCTTGGCGGCCCGCTTTTTCCAGCGGGGATACATGCGCTCCAGGGTAATCCTGAAATTTCCCTGCAGCACCTGCTGGCCCATTGCCCGCGTAGCCACCTCAGCCTGGTCCAGCACGGACTGCGGCACCCTGCCATCTCCCTGGGCCGCTGCCTGTCGAAAGTCTCCCACCACAAAGGCCGCAATCAGCACGGACAACAAAACACTCCTCACGGGGATATTTCTGGGACAGGGGAAGCCAGTCGTCAAGCTCCAGCCCCGGGGACGGCCCCTCCAATGGGATCATCCAGGAATTTCACTCCTTCCTCATGCGGATCCTCCTCCTTTGCCCGACCAGGGGTTCAAATCCCTGTTAGATTAAATGACGAAATGAGCTTTGCTCTTTCCGGAGGGTCTGGCCTAATCTCGCCGGACATGGCGAAACAGGCGCTAGGAAAAGGATTGGGGGCCCTCATCAGGAAGCCGACAACGAAAAGTGCCCCGGCAAAAAGCAACCGATCTGCTTCGACGGCGAAAAAGCGCGCCAAGAGCAAGGACGACAAGGAACCCGGATCGGAAGTAAGCGAGGTCGCCATCACTGACGTGGTCAAGAGTCCGCTCCAGCCACGCGGCGACATTCCTGAAAGCAATCTGGAGGAACTGGTTGAGTCGATCCGGGCTCACGGGATCATCCAACCTCTCATCACGCGCCGGGTGCGGGGCAAGTTCGAACTGATCGCGGGAGAACGCCGCTGGCGTGCCTGTCAAAAGCTCGAACTGGAAACCGTTCCGGTCATCGTCCGCAAGGCCAGTGACCGCGAGGTTCTCGAAATGGCCCTGGTGGAAAACCTGCAACGCCAGGATCTCAACGCCATCGAAGAAGCCAACGGGTATGTCAAACTCGCCAAGGAGTTCGACATGAGGCAGGACGAAATCGCCAAACGCGTGGGCAAGTCCCGCGCCACGGTGGCCAACTCCATGCGACTCCTTGACCTGCACAAGGACATCCAGAAATTTGTCGCTGACGGGCTCATCACGGTCGGACACGCCAAGGCAATCCTCGGGATCAAGGTAAAGCGTGAGCAACGTGAAATCGCGGAACAGGTGATGCGCCGGCGCCTCACCGTGCGGGCTACCGAGAAACTGGTGCAGCAGCTGCAGGCCGGCAACGGATCGGAGTCTGGGAAAGGCCCCAAGACCAATGACCCCGAAACGGAGGCCATGGTTCGCTCCCTCACCTCCCGTTTGCGGGAGCACTTTACCACCCACGTTTCCATTTCCCACACCCCTAAGAAGGGGCGCATCGAACTGGAATACTACGGCAATGACGATCTGGGGCGACTCCTGGATGTTCTGGGAGTATCGACCGAGGACCTGTAGGTTTCTTCGGGCCTGCAAGCGCGGAGCAACCCCATGAACCGCCGACTCTTTTTTGCCCTTTTCTCCCTGCTCGCCGCTCCAATCATGTGCGGCCTCCTTCCGGGTTGCAGGAAAAACAAACCCAAACTCCCCCCCGAACGCGCCCATACGGGCGCGCGTGCGGCCTACGCCCACACCCGCGAAATCCTCTCCTTTGGCCCCCGCCCCACCGAGTCGGCCGCCCTCAAGAATACACGTGCCTACATCACGGACCAACTGGAACAGATCGGATGGACCGTCACTCCCCAGCCCTTCACCCAGCAGGTAGCCCCCCTTGGGAAGCAGTTGCGTTTCATTAACCTCATCGCCCGGTTTGGGTCCGCCACCGAAGATCAGATCGACGGCCTGCTTGGTGCCCACATCGATTCCAAGTTCTACCCCGGCCGACGATTCGCCGGGGCTGATGATGCGGCCTCCGCGGTGGGCGTCATCCTTGAGTTGGCCCGCCAACTCCGGAACGAACCTGGAAAAGCTTCCCGGATCGAACTGGTTTTCTTCGATGGAGAGGAAGCCTTCGGGCCGAACATCAGTCCCAGTGATGGCCTCTACGGGAGCAGGTATTACGCGCAGCATTGGCGCACCGCCGCCAGGC
>JAAZXD010000102.1 GCA_014240355.1 Roseibacillus sp.
GGCGGGGAGGATTTACCCTTCACGACGAGGCGCGCATCATTGACCTCATGAGCAAGGCGCTCGGGGTGGAGGTGATCTACACCCTAGGCGCCCACAACATGATGTATCCGGTGGTGGACCCGGTCACCAGCGAGACGGTCCACATCATCGGGTTCCAGGGAAATATTCGAGGGAAGGACGAGTTGCGCTGGAAGGGAAGCCCTCTCTACGCCGGGGCAATGTATGCCCTGCGGCGGTCTGACCAGAGCTATGAGGTGCGCGAGGTTAATAATGCCTTTGAGCCGGGTAAACCCTTCCTGGTGTCCCCACGCGCTTTTTGCCTCTCACCCTTTGGTGATGGAGGACTTTACATCGGGGGTCACGATGCCAGTCGCAGGATCTCCGACGACATGGCCTGGATCTTCGAAGCCCCGCTGGAGGTGGTGCTGGGACATAAACAGGGTCGGGATGCAGGGAGCGGTCAGCGACGCTCACCGCGGGCGGAACGGTTGGACCAGGGACCACTCTACGAGTTGCGCATTTACTCCGCAAATGAGGGGAGGCACGCACACCTTATCAAGCGCTTTCGCGAGCACACCGATCGCCTCTTCCGCAAGCACGGACTGGAGGCGCTCGGTTACTGGATCCCCACCGAGGGACCGGCCAAGAAGCGGCGACGATTCGTTTACCTTCTCAAGCATCCCTCGCGCTATGCGGCTTATCAGAACTGGGTGGCGTTCTTCAACGATCGGGAGTGGGAAGCAGTGCTCGACAAGCCTGAGTTCCAGAGCCTGCTTTCGCAGCGTCCGGAGAGCGTTTTTCTGAGGGAGAACGATTACTCTGCCTTGAAGCAGGTTGCGATCGATGAGCCCGGAGGGGTTTATGAATTGCGCACCTACATGACGGCGCCCGGAAAGCTGACAGCACTCAATGCCCGCTTTCGAAATCACACCAGGAGGCTCTTCGAGAAGCACGGCATGAAGAACATCGGCTACTGGACCCCCTTCGACAGGCCGGAGTCTGGCAACACCCTTGTCTATTTCCTGCATCACCCCAGCCGTCAACAGGCCGACGTCAATTGGAAGGCCTTTGGCGCCGATCCCGAGTGGCGTCGGGTGCGCCAGGAGTCGGAGGTCGAGGGCAAGCTCCTGGCCCAGCCGCCAGAGCGAATCCACCTCAAGGCTCTCGGGTTTTCGGCTCTCAAGTGAATTGTCACTGCTCCGACCACGGCCTGGTAGGCGGCGGTGGGGGCGGTTCCAGCCAGCGCCAGGCGGGCTGGTAGGGAATGTTGAGGTAGGGGGTCTCCAGGCGTTTGCCGTTCTTGAGGGAGAGGAGGAAGGCGTCAAGGGTGCCGCTGGTGTAGAGGGTGCGCTCTGCGTTCCAGCTCGCTTGACCGGTGAGAATCATCCTTTCGATCCCGTGCAGGAGCCAGGTGAAGTGCATGCCCGGCCTGCCTTCCTGGGTCCAGAAGAGGGAGGAGTCGATCTGGTTGCCATCCTGGTAACTCCAGGCCGCTGCCCATTCATTGACCGCGCCATTCAATTCGAGCATGTGGGCGCGCAGTCCGCCCTTGTACTCGATGGTGAAGAGACGCGGTTTGGCCACCAACCGGCGGAGGTCCTTCAGGTCGGGCGGGTTGGTGAGGCGCGACCAGGCGGCCTCGAAAAGCGATCGGTTGAAGTGCTGCTCATCGAAAGCGCGCCAGACCTCCTCGTCGGCGAGTGCGTGCACGGCAGTGATCCCGGTTTCGCCGCCCTGCCGCTGCTCGGCGAGAGCCTGGATGATCTCGAGAGTATGAAATCCGTAGGCATCGGTGGTGTGGTAACTGAGGGCCACGATCTCCTTGAGCTTGGCACTGCGGCGGACGTCGGCGGCCGGCCTGCGCCAGGTGGTGGGGAGGGAGGAGCCTGCCATGAGCGGGATTCCACGTTCCTTCGCCGAATCGTAGAGGAACTTGGCGTCAGCCCAGTTATCAGAAAGGTGCTTGTCGACGAAGACGGGGACGGTGCGTTTGCTTGCATCAAATACCTTGAGGCATTCTTTCCAGAAGCGCCGCTTGGGATACTGCGTGCTGCCCGTGTCCGATTTCGGATAGTCGCCGTGTTCGGCGATGAGGAGGACTCCATCAACTGCCAGTTCTCCCGTTCCGAGGGTGAGTGCTTGGGCAATGGTGGGATAGATCGGGAAGCCGTGGGAGGTCGAGAGCAGGCGACTGGTGTCGTTCTTGGGGATCTGGTCGGTATAGAGCGAGACCAGTTCGAGCGGGGAGTCCTTTCCCTTGCCGTCGAGCGTGTCGGTCTGGAGAAGGCGGCTCACGATGATGTCGGCGTGGGAGTTGTGACGGTACTCGGTCACGATGGCGGCCACACGTGGACGGCCGTCCCGTTTCAGGTAGTAGAGCAGATCGAGGACCTGCTCTTTCCCAAGAATGTTGATCATCCCGGTGGGCATGGTGGAGACCGCCGGATCGGTTCCGGGGATCGCAAACACCTCCGCGATGTGCCGGGATGGCTCGAGGATGGACTCTAACAGATCGCGAGTGGTGGCACGCTTTCCTATGCCGTTCAGGTCTGGGCCGACGCTTCCGCCACCCTCTCCGAACTTGTGACACTGGATGCAGCCGGTCGCGGCGAAGGCCTCGCGACCGCTCAGATAGTGACGCTGGCGCTGGTCGGAAGTTGCCAGCTCCGCGGAAAAATCGGCCATTGTCCATTCCTTTACGATGGGCCGCGAGGGGTGCAGTCCCGCGATCCAGTCGCGCAGCATCTCGACGGCCTCCGTATCGACGTGGCTTGATCCCAGTGGGGGCATTTGTCCGCTGCCCTTTCCACGGTGGGAAACACGGTGCAGAAGAACGGAAGCGTCCGGGCGCCCCGGTGCGACAATCATGGCATCGGGCAGGCCAAAGGTGGCGTGCTGTGGGCGGACTTCGATGACCTTTCTCTTATCGCGTGGGCTGGCGATCTGTAGATCGAACTGGGCGTTGCCGCCTCCAGACGTCACGTGGCAGATCGAGCAATTGGTGTGCAGGTAGGAGTGAGCGCGCGTCTCCAAAGGCTCATCGACTTCGTGGGGATTGGCGAGTGGCTCGGGCAATCTTTCGGGTAATTGATTGGAAAAGAATCCGATTCGTTGCAGCAGGGCGAGCTGGTTGACTTCATCGCCTTCGAATTCGCACAGGCGATTCAACTGCTTGCCCGTAATTCCCAGGACATAGAGCGCTGCGCGGTTGTGGCAGAGTGCGCACTGAGCCCGGCTGGGAAAGCGCCAGGAGTATTTCTGCCCGCTCTCCTCGATCTCGGCGTCGGCCCCGGAGGAAGGAACGAGGACGGCATCGCCTCCGTCCTTGTTCCAGCGGTAGGAGTAGCCTTCCCATTCGTTCTGTTCGCGGAGAAGGACGCGCGTCTCCACCTTGCGGGCCGTCCCTCCTTCACCAGCCGGAAGAGAGAGCGTTTGCGTCAGGGCAGTGCCGTTGGGAAAGTCCCATGGTTGATCGCTCTTGTAGACCGCTTTCTTGCTTCCAGGAACGGCCATCCAGCGTTGTGAAGTGGCGCCGTCATTCCAGCCCTCCGAGTTGATCTGGTAGGCGATCACACCAGCCTCGGGGGACTGCTCGGTCACTGACTTGAAGAGACCGGTCTCGCTGAGAAGCTCGGGGAAGGGCAGTTCGTTTGCCGGCGGCGGCGCCGATTTCACCAGGCGGTGAAGGGCATTGCCGCCATGGTCGATGACGATGAGATCGCCGCCCGGGGCGAGGGTGAAACCGGCAATCTGAATGGATGTGTCAGCCAGTTCACGGTGCCAGAGGATCTTCTTGTCCTCGTGTCTGGCGGCCCAGATTCGGCCGGTGGAATAGTCGCCGTAAACGTAGGCACCGTCGAGTTCCGGCCACTTCTCCCCCCGGTAGATGACTCCTCCGGTGAGTGAGCGGAACTCGGAGTGCGGGTGTTCGATGGTGGGGGGGACGTGCGGGGTGGGCCCGAGCTGGCGGGTAGGGTAGAAGGGATGATTGCCCTCGAAGACGCTCCAGCCGTAGTTCTCCCCGCGGCCGAGGAGATGGGCAGTCTCCCAGAGATCCTGGCCGTTATTGCCCACCCAGATCTGTCCCGATTTTTGGTCCGCGGTCATGCGCCACGGGTTGCGAAGCCCGTAGGCCCAGATCTCGGGGCGCGCACTGGGCTGGTCGAAGAAGGGATTGTCAGGAGGGACGGTGTAGGGGTGCCTGGTGGTGGCCTGGCGCACATCGATACGCAGGACGGATCCTAACAGATCATCCAGGGACTGCCCCGAGACCAACTGGTCCGAATCGGTGGAGCCGTCTCCGGTGGTGATGTAAAGCATGCCGTCCTGGCCGAAAGCGAGGTCGCCCCCGTCGTGTCCGTGCGTCCGCCACTCGATGATGGGAAGCTCGGAGGCAGGGTTGATTTTGTGATCCACTACACGGTAGCGCGAGATGCGAACGCCGCGATTGCGGAAGGCGGGGAGGTGGCCTTTCTGGAACAGGTAGAGGAATCCGTTAGAGAGGTAGTCCGGATCGAGCGTCAATCCGTAGACGAGGAACTTGGGCAGTTCGAAGAAGAGATCCTTAGCCGGTGATTCAGAGCGGTAGTTGACGCGAAAGAGCCGCGTTGGACGGTCGCTGTCGTTACCCTCTTCCATCACCAGGAGGTGATTGCGGTCGCCCCCGGCATCGGCCAGGGCATAGAGAGGTTTGTCCCACTTGATAGAGGTCAGGACTCGTTCCGTCGTGAAGGGGAGGGGGGGATCGGGTGAACCCTGCAATTGCGAAGTTGCCCACGCCGTGCGCTCCTGGGCCTGAGTCGTCGAGACAAGCACGCTCAGCGCGCACAGCGCGCGGCCGAGGTTAGGAGTGAAGGAGCACACGCACGAGAGCGTAGACCTTGAACGGCGGAGTCGAAAACTGAATTCGTCCCTCTACCATCTTCCACTTGAGAGCCGTGCTGTGATCATCTTCGGGAGTGATAGCCACGATCTCCTTCACCCGGGCGCCTGGAGGCAAGAGGAGGTCCACCGCGATCTCAGGGGCTGGGATAGGTTTTTCATCGCGAATGCCGCTTCCCGCGGACGGTTTCCCGCCGGGACGCTTGGGAGGCTCGGTGCGATTGTAGTTCACGAAGTGAAGATCGAGTTCGTTGCGCGTGGCAGGCCGACTGGCGGAAACTCGCACGGTGAAGGGCGCGTCGAAACGGCTCAAAGTTTTGGGCAGAACCGGGGAAAGCTCGTCCACGGTGAACACCATTTTGTGGCGCTTATCCCGCCCGGTGGGGACGAGGTCGTCGGGGAAAATATCGAAGAGAACGTGTCGGTCGAGGAGCTTGCGACCCAGTGTTCGGAAGCGTTCGAGAGCGGCCAGGTCGCCCTGGTGCACGCGCTTGCGTGGGTAGGCGAGAATGACCTCGGCGTGAGAATGGTTGGCCTGGTAGAGATTCTCGTGCCGTTTGAGGAATTGGTAGTAGCGCACGATTTCCTTGCGAGCTTCGGGATCGGTGAAGCGGGCGTAGAAGCCCATGGGCGTCCCCCCATTGGCGGCCAGTTCGGCGATCGTGGTGCGAATGCGGGTGCTCTCATACTTGCCCAGGGTGAAGGGTTTGTCGCCGCTGGCACCGCGGATGAACCGGGCCTGGAGAACGGCATCTCCGAGAACCCTATTCTCGAGGTCGCTCTTGTTGGCGGAGTCGCCCGTGCTGTACCAGAGATAGGATTCGTCCTTGGCCCAGAGATCGGCGGGCAGGAGGCAGCGCTCGTCTCCACTGATCGCCACGAAGTTGCCGAGGTGGTTCCACTGGGCCACCAGGAGGTCCGGTTTCAGGGATCTCCCGAACTTGAGGAAGACCTCATCGAAAGCCTTCTTGTTGGAGACCTGTGAGAAGCGCAGCATCTCGAGTTTGAGTGGGTTGGTGGTCTTGGGGTCGTGCCAGGAAACGATGGTCCCGAACTTGTGAGCGGCGAGATCGGAGATGCGGAACCTCTTCTTCAATTCGGCTGGGGAATGGCGCTCCGAGAGATAGGAGCGGAAGGCTGACTGGCAGTGATCGCAGTGGCACTCGTGCCGGTAGAAGTAATTGATCACGTAGCCATCCACCCCGAGCGCGATCCCCTGCTTGACCCATGCCTTGAGGACGATCTGCCAGTGCGGGTTGCGCAGGCAGGCCCAGTACTCGCTCATGCCACCGATGGCGTAGCTGCGGTTCACGATGGGCGTGCCGTCCGCCTTCTTTTCCAGAAAGTCCAAGGGATCCTTCACGGGCTTTGGTCCCAGGCGCTTTTCGTCCCAGTGGTCGCGGTACCACTTGAAAAACCCACGCGGGCCCATCGGCCCATCGGGGTCACCGACAAGGAACTCGATGTTGAAGTGCCCCACTGCGCGCACCTTGCGCTTCTTGAGTTCGCCATTCAGTGTGCGAAACCACGCGCTGCACTCGGTCAAGCCGCGGACCGGGAAGTGAGCCGGGTAACCTCCAAATTGCGGGGTGTGAACCAGGCTCCAGAAGTGTGCTCCGTAAAAGCCGACCTGCGCAACCTGGGGTTGGACATCATCGACGAAGGGGAGGTAATCGGCATGACCATACTCGTCCCAGTGCGCGATCATGCGCGTGAACTCGAAGGGGGCCTCCTGGGCGTGGGTCGAGTCCGGCAGAGAGGTGAGAGAGAGTACAAGAGCGGCGGCCCGAATCCTGAGAGAGATCATCGCGAAATCCTAGACTGCGTGGGCTGCTCCTGTCGCTATTGAAAAACGGTGACTTGTGACGGGGAGGGTCTCATGCTCAAGGGCATGGAAGTTCGGTTGGGAAAACTGACGCGCCGGGAATTCCGGGAGCGCATGGAGAGCGGTGACCTGCAGGCCTGCATCATTCCGGTGGCGGCGGTGGAGCAGCATCTCGAGCATCTGGCCATGGAGCACGACTGGCGCAGCGTGACGCACGTGGCCCATGCGGTCGCGGAACGGCTCCAGCCGCGAGTGGTGGTGGCGGAAGGGTTGATGGCGGGGATCAGTGAGCACCACATGAAGCACCGTGGCAGCCTCACCCTCCGTCCGGGCACTTTCCTGGCGGTGGTCAATGACCTGGTGCGAAGCATGTGCCTGGCGGGGTTCAGCAATATCCTGGTCCTGAACGGGCACGGGGGAAACGTGGCGGCCTGCAAGGCAGTGTGGGAGCAACTCCTTCGCGAATTCCAGGTCAATCTCCACTTCCTTCCCTACTGGGATGTCCTTACCAGGGAGGATGCGGAAGAGTTGCTGGACTCCGGTTCCCGACTTCCGGAGGACCTGCCCGGTCACGCCCAGGAGTTTGAAACCTCAATGGGACTGGCGGCCTTTCCATCAAACGTGCGCACCGACATGTGGAGGGACCAGGATGACCAGAGGCCGTCATCTGCCACGGCCGCGAAGGGGGCGGCCTTCATCGAAAGAATCGTTGACCGGCTTGCCGATTACATGGAGGAAATGATCGCGGGGACGAGGGTGGCGGAGGTTCCACCATTTTTCGAGTAGGCGGGAATCCCCTGTTTTCGGGGAACTGAGCACCCGTCGCAAAAAAAGTTCCGAATTTGGGCGATTTGCGAGGAAGATAGTCAGAGAACCGTCATGGATCCTACTGCTGAATTTGTCCGTCTCTGGACCCGCCACCAGGCGGAGGTGGAGCGTTATCTGTTCATGATGATGCCGCGGACGACCGACGTGGGGGAGTTGCTTCAGGAAGTCAGTGTCCGGCTCTGGGAGAAGTGGGACCAGTTTGATCAGGAGAGACCGTTCGTGCCGTGGGCACGCAAGTTTGCCTGGTTTGAGGTGCAGAAGTGGCGGCAGCGGCAGGCCCGCGAGAAACTGGTCTTCTCGGATGGATTGCTGGAGCAGCTCAATGCGGTATATGAAAACGAAGTGAGCCTCATGGAAACACGCCGCCGGGCGTTGGAGGTCTGCCTCGGCAAATTGAATCGACAGGAGCGCAAGTGGGTGCAACTGCGCTATTCCAAGCACGGCGCGGTGAAGCAGGAGGCAGAACGTTCAGGAGTGAGCATGCACAAGCTCTATTACGCACTTGAGAAGATCCGGTCCCGCCTCCTTGAGTGCATTGGAGAAACGATGAGACAGGAGGGTTGGAGTGATGCCTGACGCTGACCACGGACAGCTTGACCAGTTGCTGACCAGACTGGTCGACAAGACCATCACGGCGGAGGAATTTGCCGCGTTGGAAGTGGAGCTCGATGGTGATGCTTACGCGCAGAAACGCTATCTGCATTACCTTGGGCTCCACGCTGACCTCTTGGAGACAGGGGTGACGCCTGAGTCGTGGACTGCGCAAGGGAGAGGCGAAAGTGTTCACGTCGACAGGAGACGCCGGACGACGGCCTGGCTGTTAGGTGCGGCCGCAGTGCTGATTCTTCTCGGCGTGTCAGGGGTCCTTTTCCTACGGGCGCCAAATGCAGGGGTCGCATCGATCGTACGTATTGCCGAGTGGAACGGAGCAGTTCGCTGGACCGGAGATGGAGGTCGGCCGATCAGCGGCCTCAAGGTTGGTGATGAACTCGCGGGTGGAACGCTTGAAATAGGGGCGGCCGATTCCTGGGCGGAACTGACCTTTGATGATGGGACCAAGGTCTGGGCTTCCGGGCCCGCGATCGTCACGTTCTCGGAGGGACTGGAGGGAAAACGCATTCATTTGAGGCAGGGAGAGCTATCCCTGGATGTCGCTCCGCAGCCGTCCGGGCGTCCTTTGCTCCTGCAGACTCCTTCTGCGGAGGTGGAAGTTCTCGGAACCCAGTTCAACGTGACCGCCGATGATTCTGCGACTCGACTGGCCGTCCACGAGGGCTTGGTACGGGTCACGCGGCTGGCGGATGGGAAAACACGGGATGTTCCTGCCGACCACCATGTGGTGGCCGCGCTGGAGAGGGAGACGAACTTTGATGCCCTTCCACGGGGAGAGTCGGTCAAGAGTTGGCAATGCGACCTGCAGCACGACGTTCGCCAGGGGCACTGGCGATCAGGGCCGGGAGAGCGTCCCGGATCCCTGCGTGCGGAGACCCACTTGTTCCGTGGAGACTTCGGGGAACGCAACAAGCCTCTTCTCCTCCACAGTGTGGTGGTGGGTCCGTCTGACGCCAATGGCACGCCGGTCTTGTTGACAGAGGGGGCGCGTCTGCGGGTGGTGGGGCGGTTGGAGCGGAGCTCCACAGTTGGATTCGGTTTTGGCACCCATCGGGTGCGAGGGGTGCTTTCGGGGAAGTACGACCTTTCGCGGAAAATCGAATTGGCAGAGGAAGGGGAAGGAAGATTTGAGATCGAACTTAACCTGGACGAGATCCCGCGCATGAAGGAGAGCTTTCCCGAGTCCTCCGTGGGACAGGAACTCGGCTGGCTCTGGGTTCAGACTGTGCACGAAGATGTC
>JAAZXD010000103.1 GCA_014240355.1 Roseibacillus sp.
GCGATTGTGGCCCCTTCGGGGAATGGGCCCCCTTGTCTTACCTGCTTGATGGGGAAACTTCCTCCGGCGGGCCTCCGTTCTTGAGTTTCAGCCTTCTTTTGTGGATACTCTGGTAGTGGAACAAGCGGTCCTGCAATTGCGGTTTTCGTTTAGTGAGGGAGAGAGGCGCAAGGTGAAGAAGCCGCGCCTGCGCAGCGGGGGCGACACGGAGATGACGATGCGGGCGAGGGTTCTCTGTGGGCAGTTGGGATTGTCAACCCTGGCGGAGAAGGTGACGGTGCAGTGGAATTCGCGAATGCGATCGACGGCGGGCCGGGCCACCTGGCCGGACGCGGTGGTAGAGGTGAATCCCGCCCTGCAGGAGATTTCCGAAATTGAAACCGAGCGAACTTTGCTGCATGAGCTCGCCCATCTGGTGGCTTATGAGCGGGCGGGGAACCGTCGAATCCAACCACACGGGCCGGAATGGCGCCGGGCTTGTTGTGACCTTGGAATTCCCGGGGAGCGGGTTGGACACAGCCTGCCCCTTCCGGCGCGGGCAATGCGCCGCAAGTGGCGCTACTTCTGTCCCGGGTGCTGGGCGGTGGTCGAACGGGTGAGACGGATGCACAAGGCATCGGCCTGCTACGCCTGCTGTCTCAAGCACAATCGGGGGGACTACGACGAGCGCTTTCGCTTCGTGGAAAAGCGCATTGCCTAGCGAGTCGGATCACTTGCCAGCGAACTGAGGGAAGAGTTTGAGTACGGGGGACGGGAAGGTGCCGGGCCATCCCTCATTTCCGGCAACCAGGCCGGAGTTGGACCGCCCGTGCCGGATGGCGTGGTAAAGATCGTCGACGAGGTCGCGGACAATGTCAGGCTGTTCGGCCTGCAGGTTTGTTTTTTCAGCAGGGTCGGTATCGAGATTGAAGAGTTGGATGGGCGGGAGCGACTTGTCTTTGAGGGCAATGTTGGGCCGGGGTGAGGACCAGCCTCCGGAACCGGGACAGAGGCAGAGCTTCCAGGGTCCCTTGCGAATGGCGAAGGATCCGTTGATGGAGTGGTGGATGGTGTAGGGTCGGAGGGGAGTGCTGCGGTCCGGCTGATCGAGCGCGGAGAGGAAGGAGAAGGAATCCTCGGCGGCATTCTGAGGAAATTGGCGTCCGCGCACACCGAGGATGTCGGCCACCGTGGCGAAGAAGTCCGTGGTGCAGACTGTGAGATTGCAGGAGCTGTTGGGCTTCACCCGCTCGGGCCAGCGGACAAGGAAGGGAACCCGGTGGCCCCCTTCGTAGATGTCGGCCTTGTGCCCCCGCCAGTCGGCGCTGGGCTTATGCCCATGAGAGACAAGTTTCGGGATGTCAGCAGCGGGCGAACAGCCGTTGTCGGTGGTGAAGAGGAAAATGGTGTTCCTGGCGACCTGTTGGTCAGCCAGTTCCTTCATGACCTCGCCCACCACCCAGTCGGTCTCCATCACAAAGTCGCCATACTTGCCGAGGGGAGATTTCCCCTGCCACTGACTGGAGGGAACGATGGGGGTGTGTGGGCTGGTGAGGGGAAGATAGAGGAGGAACGGGGACTTGCCCTGTAGCGCGGACTTGATGAAGGTTCGTGATTCGCGAGCGAAGTCGGTGAGGCAGTTTTTCGCTTCAAAGTCAGCGGTGGCAGGTCCCTGTCGCTTCCAGCCCTTGCTCACGGTGGGAATTCCCACCGCCCGGTCGTTCCGGAGGTAGAGATAGGGGGCCATGTCGAGGGAAGCGGGAAAGAGAAAGTCGTCGGTGAAGCCCAACTTGAGCGGTCCCTGCTGTGGGGGCCTGGAGAAGTCGATGTTCCAGCAGGTGCCCCTGGTTGGGCCATTGGCGGCCTTGGCGGGCTGGTCCAGCATGTGCCAGTTCAGCCCAAGGTGCCATTTACCTACCACACAGGTGCGATAGCCACGTTCCTTGAGAAAGCTGGCCACAGTGGGACGTTCGGGATCCATGATCGAGGGCTTGGGCGGGAAGAGGACACTTTTCTTGAGCGGAGAGCGCCAGTTGTAGCGGCCGGTGAGAATGCCGTAGCGGGTGGGGGTGCAGACCGAGGACGTCGTGTGGGCGTCGGTGAAGCGCATTCCTTCCGCCCGCAGCCGGTCCAGATTGGGCGTGGGAATTTTGCCACCTGCGTGGGAGATATCGCCATAGCCCATGTCGTCGGCCAGGATGAAGACGAAGTTGGGTTTGTCCGTCAGGGCAGGAGCAAGGAACGGGAAGCAGGCAACGATGAGGAAAACCAGGGTTTTCATGAGGATGAAGGGGCGGGTTTATTTGACGATCATTTCACCCTTCATCAGGACCCAGTGCCCGGGGAAGGTGCAGAGGAAGGGATAGCGCCCCGGTTGCTCCGGGGCGATGAACTCCCTCTCAACCTGTCCCTTCCCATTCACCAGGGGGGTCGCCCAGATCACCTGGTCGGAGTCCGGGACGAACGCCTTCTTCATCGCATCGGCATCCTGCGCCATCTGGTCAGCGAGCTGTCCCACCTCCTCTTCCGCCCCCGGCCTGACGATCACCAGGTTGTGAATCTGGAGATCCGGATTCTGGAAAGAGATCTGCACTTTACTCCCCGCCTTGAGGCGAAACTCCCTGGGGAAAAATGCGAGTTGGTTCGGGACCGCGCTGAGCCTGATGACTGAATAGTTCAGTCCGTGGTGCCGGTCATGCTCAGTCGCCATCGTCCGGAGCTCCGCCTCCGTCCCCGCCGTGATGAGTCCTTCCAAGCGGGCCCCGAGGGGGTCATACAGATAGACGGGCGCATATCCCCGTGCTCCCCGTCCCTTGACGTAGCGGGCCTCGACCTGGTTGAGTCCCTCCTGCAGTTCGACCTGGACGTTCCAGTCGGAACTCCACCAATTGGCCGAGGAGATGACCGGGGTTCCGTTCAGGAACACCTTCACATAACTGTGCCTGATCGAGAGCACCGCCTTTCTCTTTTCCGGGGAGCGCACAAAGGTGCGCATGGTCCCGAAGGACCCTGCCTTGCCCCCAAAGGCAAAGAAACGTTCCTCCTTCCCATCCTCCTTGAGGAGCCAATGCGTTAATCTACTTTCTTCAGGCTTTTGCAGGACGGGAATCTCAGGCCCCATGCCGGAATTCACGCCGTAACTGGCGTCCCCGAGGATGGTCTGGAGTTCCCTGCTGTCAGAAACATCAATCTGACCAAGGAGTGCGGCATAGGACTGGTCTATCTGCTGTAGGTGGGAGACAGCGTGAATGACTTCCGTTCGCACCCTTGGATGTTTATCCCCGGCCATCCTCTGTAACAGGTCACGGGGGCTTTTCAGTTGTCCGGCCTGGAAGCGCACCAGGTGGGTGGCCGCCGACCGGATCCGGTGATCAGACGACTTCATCAGCTTCTCCAGCAGATTTTGCCGTACCTCCCCCTGGTCGTGCAGGATCCAGAGACCTTCCAGGATCGACTCGTCCTTCTCCTCGTTTCGCAACCAGGAATCGAGAGCCTTCGCTACTCCCGCCGTATGCCGCAGTTTCCGCCTCGCGTGATCCCGGACGAGGTCCTGCGGATGCTTGAGCAGGGCAAGGAGTTCCCCCGTATTCGCGCCCTCGATGCGCGGCCAGTCCTTGATGACAGGCTTCTTCCTGTAGGTGACCCGCCAGATCCGGCCGGTCTGGGGATCCCACCGGGGATCCCGCATCGAGTTCTGGGCATGGCCAATGATCCGGGTGCAGAAATCAGAGATGTACATCGCCCCGTCAAAGCCGAAGGCAATGTCCACCGGCCGGAATAACTGGCTGGGTGAGGAGAGGACATCGAGACGTCCGCTGGCCTTGTAGTAGGCCCCCTCGGCCTCATGCCGTGAAAGGGAAACGAAGCACTTCCGCAACAGAACCGCGGAAGCCATGCCCTGCTGATACTCCTCGGGGAAATTCGGACTGGAAATCACACAGGCAGCAGACCCCTTGCCGTAGGCGATGGTAATGGCCCGCCGGAAGGGATGATAGACCCCGAAGGGAGTCCACGGAATGGCATGGCTGTCCTGCACGAACCCGTCGCCGTACATCTGGAAGAGATTCCCCCAGCGATCCCAGGTGATCTTCCATGGATTGGGCGTCAGGGTCTGGTATTCGCGCTCGACAGTCCCCCTGCGCAGATCCAGCCGGTAGGTGGTGGCATCGACACCCCGGGTGACCCCGTGCGGGGTTTCCAGCTGGGAACGATGAAAGACCCCGTCGCAGAACATCACGTGCCCCATCGGTCCCATCGCGATCATCCCCCCGTGATGAGCATCGGTGACATCGATCCCACGCAGGATCTCCTCCTTCACATCCGCTTTCCCATCGCCGTTGCTATCCTTCATGAAGACCAGCCGCGGTTGATGCGAAATGATGACCCCGTCCTCATGAAACGCCAGGCCGTCGGGAACGGTCAGGTGATCGGCAAAGACCGTGGACGTGTCAGCCCGGCCATCGCGATCCGTATCCTCCAGGATGATGATTTTATCATGGGGGACATCTCCTGGAATGGTGCCCGGGAAGGATGGCATGGTGACCACCCAGAGACGCCCCTGGGAATCAAAGGCAATCTGTTCGGGATTACGTAGTTCGGGGAATTGCTGCTCAGAGGCGAACAGGTTGACCTCGTAACCGTCAGCTACCCGGAAGGACTTGAGCATCTCCTCGGGTGAGGGCAATTTCGCGGGGTCTCTCTTGACGAGGGGAGGAAGGGTGAGGGGTTCAGGATCAAATTCGATTGAGGCATCCTGCAGCATGGCATGAATGCGGGTATCAGAACGGGCGATCAATTCATGGTAGCGGGGAATCTCGGCATTGTATTCGTGGGCGCGTCCCCGCACCCCGAAATACAGGACCGTGTTCACGGGGCGCACCACGGTGGCCACATGGCCCGCCTTGCGCCTGACCGCCCTGGCCACCATCCCGGCCCGCGTCTGGTCCACCCGGGCGTGGACTTCCGCCCCAAGAAGCTCCCGGGCCAGATGGCTGGCGATGATCCCGTATCCGAAATCATTGAGGTGAATGCCATTGGAGGTAAGAGGCTGCTCCTCTTTCGCGTAGGCGGCCAGGCTGGGGCCAAACAGGTCCACGAAATGAACTTCCTGGAACTGGGCCACCTCACGCATGACTTCCAGGTAGGACCGGATCTCCGCATTTCTTTTTTCCACCTCAGGATAATGAGGATGCTTCAGGTCCTCGGTTGCGATCGGTGAAAGGACCACGATTTCCGCCCCGGGATGGCGGCGCTCCATTTCCCGGAGATAGCCATCCAGGTCAGAGCGAAATGCCCCGATCCCCTCCGGGCCGGCAAAGGACTCATTGATTCCGAAACCAAGGACCACAACCTTGGCCGGCCACCTCGTGAGGAGTTTATTCAAGTGGTTGACGTAACGCTCCGGTCGCAGGCGGTAACCCACTTCGTCCCCGGTCCACGCAAGACTGCGGAACTCAAGATTCTTCTCCGGGTGTGCCAGTTGCAGGCTGGCCTCAAACAGACCATGGGCCTGCAGGCGCTCAATGAAGGAATTCCCATACAGCAGAACCCTGTCTCCTTTTTTAAAACTCAGTTCGGCCTGGGCAACCTGACTGAGGAAACCGAGCAGAAGGATATAGATGATTTTATACATTGGATCTTCTCAACCAAGGATCTCCTTTACGACTTTGCCGTGCACATCAGTGAGCCGGTAATCGCGCCCCTGGAACTTAAAGGTGAGCTTTTCGTGATCAACACCGAGCAGGTGCATGAGGGTAGCGTTCAAGTCGTGCACGTGAACGGGGTCCTTGGCCACATTGTAACAGTAGTCATCAGTCTCCCCGTGCACGTGACCGTTCTTCACCCCGGCCCCGGCCAGCATCTGCGTGAAACACCGGGGATGGTGATCGCGCCCGGCCTTGTTCCCCGGCTTCTGCGCGTAAATCGTACGGCCGAATTCCCCGCCCCAGACAACGAGCGTGTCCTCGAGCATGCCGCGGCGCTTGAGATCGGCAATCAGCGCAGCGGTCGGCTGATCCGTGTCGGAGCACTGGCCCTTGATCTGTTTTGGCAGGGTCTTGTGCTGGTCCCAGCCCATATGAAAGAGCTGGATGAAACGCACGTCCCTCTCCGCCAGGCGCCGGGCCACCAGGCAATTCCGGGCAAAGGTTCCCTGCTTGCCGACATTCGGCCCATAGAGCTTCAAGACGTGCTCCGGCTCCTTTGAAATGTCAGCCAGTTCAGGCACGCTGGCCTGCATCCGGAAGGCCATCTCATACTGCGCGATACGGGACTCGATGGCAGGATCACCCACCACCGCGTGACGCTTGCGGTTGAGGGCCCCCACATCGTCCAGGATGTCGCGCCTGGTATCACGATCGATCCCGGGAGGATTATGGAGGTAGTAAACCGGATCCCCGGTATTGCGCAACTTCACCCCCGAGTGCTCGGCTGGCAGGAACCCGGAATCCCAGAGCCGGCTGTAGAGCGGCTGCGCTCCCCCGGCCGTCGCGCGGGACGTCAGCACAATATAGGCCGGGAGGTCCCTGTTCAGCGCACCGAGCCCATACGACACCCACGACCCGATGCTCGGCCGACCCGCCAGCTGGAACCCGGTCTGGAAAAAGGTGATGGCAGGATCATGATTGATCGCCTCGGTTTCCATGGATCGGATGAGGCATAAGTCATCGGCAGCCTCTCCCCAGTGGGGGAGCAATTCGCTGAGTTCCATTCCGCATTGCCCGTGCTTCTCAAACTTGTAGGGACTGGGCAGCACCGGCAGGGTCTTTTGCACGGAGGTCATGGTGGTGATCCGTTGGTCCCCGCGCACCGACTCCGGCAATTCCTTCCCCCGCTCCTTTTCCAGTCCGGGCTTGGGATCAAAGAGATCCATCTGGGAAGGTCCGCCTGACATGAAGAGATAGATCACCCGCCTGACCTTGGCGTTCTCCGGCACCACCGTGGCCGCCTCTCCCTCCTCGTCGAACAGGAGGGACCCGAGGGCCAGGGCCCCGAACCCATGCGCGGAGGTCTCCAGGAAGGAACGCCGCCCCAGGAGCAGGGGATCGCCGGTGAGTGTCGTTCCTGCGGGACCAAAGCCCTCCGTATGTTCGTTGCTCCCCTTCATTTGTTAATCACTTCATCGAGGTTCAGGATCACGTTTGCCACCGTGGTCAGGGCCGCCATCTCCGGCTTGGGAAGATAGCCAGGCACCTTGGATTCTCCCTGCCCGAGGAGATCCTCCGCCGCCTTGCCGTTCTTCCGATAGTGCTCCACCCGCCTCTCGTACCCCTTGACCAGGATGTCCAACTCCTCCCCATCAGCCACCCGTGAGGTTGCACAGCGAAATCCCCATGCGATCCGTTCCGTCGGGGTCCCACCCTTCGTCATCATCCGCTCCGCAAATTTCTTGGCCGCCTCCACATAGGTCACCTCATTCATGAGGGCCAGGGCCTGCAGGGGCGTATTGGTCAAGGTCCTCTTCACGGTGCACATCTCCCGGCTCGGCATGTCAAAGAGGAGCATGCTCGGCGGTGCCACCGTGCGGCGAATGCGGGAATAGAGACTGCGCCGGTAGAGTTTCTCACCGTGATCCTGCACGAAGGTCCCCCGTTTCTCCACCTCCAGCCAGAGCCCCGCTGGCTGATAGACCCACCAGCTCGGACCACCAAGGCGCTCCACCAGCAACCCCGAGAGAAAGAGGGCCTGGTCACGTAACATCTCCGCCTGCAGGCGGGTCCGGGGCCCCCGGCTGAGCAGCCGATTCTCCGGATCGCGACGCAACCTCTCTTCATCGACCACCGCGCTCTGCCGGTAGGTCCTGCTCATCACCATCAACTTGAGGAGCCCCTTGATGTCCCAACCCGATTCCACAAAATCCACCGCCAGCCAGTCGAGGAGCTCCGGATGACTCGGCCAGTCGCTCTGCCGTCCCAGGTTTTCCGAGCTCTTGACGATCCCCGTTCCAAAGAACTGCTCCCAGATCCGGTTCACGAAAACACGGGCTGTCAGGGAATGCTCCCCATCCACCATCCACTGGGCCAGGTCGAGACGAGTCAGGTTATCACCTTCTGGAGTGGGAGAGAACGCCTGGGGAAGTCCCGGCAAGACCTCCTCTCCCTTGGAATCATACTGCCCCCGCTTCAGCACAAAGGCCTTTCGGTCCACTTCATCCCGCATGACCATGACGTGTGGGTGCCTGGCCTCCAGTTCCTTGACCTTCCCTCCCCGTGCCTTCGCATCCGGGATCTCCGTTTCGAGCTTCTTCACCGCCGCCTCAAACTCGCTCTGCCGGTAGCGATGGCGGGGCTCGGCGCTTCCCCGCAGGTTGTTGATAAAGCCCTTCTCATCCGGTCCATCGAACATGGCGAAGAGCTGATAGAACTCCTTCTGGCTGATGGGATCATACTTGTGATCGTGACAGCGCGCGCAACTCAGCGTGAGTCCGAGAAAGACCGAACCCATCGTCTCCACCCGGTCCATCACGTATTCCGTGCGCCACTCTTCCTCGATGGCCCCACCCTCGGTCTGGATCCGGTGATTCCGGTTAAAGCCGGTGGCCACGATCTGGTCATCACTGGCATCTGGCAGGAGATCACCCGCTAGTTGCCAGGTCACAAACTGATCGTAGGGCTGGTTTGAATTGAAGGACTCAATGACCCAGTTCCGCCACGGCCACTGGGCATTCTCGAGGTCATTGTCATACCCATGGCTGTCCCCGTAGCGCGCCCCGTCCAGCCACCAGGCAGCCATGCGCTCCCCGTAGCGGGGGGAAGCCAGCAGGCGATCCACGACCTTTCCATAGCCCTCCTCCGACTCGTCTGAGAGAAAAGTCTCCACCGCTTCGATGGTAGGGGGCAATCCGGTGAGATCGATTGAGACTCGTCGGATGAGCTCCTCCTTCGTCGCTTCCTGCTGCGGTTCGAAACCGGCCTTGGAAAACTCCTGATGAACAAAGGAATCGATGGCATTTGCTCCCCAGCCACCCGGTGCCGGGCACTTCTCTCTTCACCGGAGTTCTGAACGCCCAGTGCCGTTCATACTTCGCCCCCTCGCTGATCCACTGCTTGAGTAGTTCCTTCTCCCTCTCGGTGAGAGCCTTGCCCTCCCCGGGGGGCGGCATCACTTCCTCCTCGTCTTTCGAGAAGATCCGCCGGACCAGCTCGCTGTCACCAGGCTTGCCGGGAACAACAACCCTGATCCCATCGCGCTCTGCATAAGCCACCTCCTTTTCATCGAGGCGCAACTTGGCCTTCCGCTTGGCGGCATCCGTTCCATGACAGGCCAGGCATTTGCTGGCCAGGAGGGGCAGGACCTCCCTGTTATAGCTCACCTCGGCCTGAACGGTCGGCAAACCGCCAAGGAGCAGGAGCAGAAAGGGCTTCAATCTCATCG
>JAAZXD010000104.1 GCA_014240355.1 Roseibacillus sp.
CTCGCCCCCTTCCCCCAATTTGACAAATGGCTAGACGAGGCGGTGGACGCCGAAGTCGTCGAACCCAACGCGATGACCCTGGCCACTGCCGACGCCGACGGCCGACCCTCCGCCCGCATCGTCCTCCTCAAGGGTCTTGACGAGGGTGGCTTCTGCTTTTTCACAAACTACGGATCACGTAAGGCCCGCGACCTGGAAGCCAATCCCGAGGCTTCTCTCGTCATCCACTGGCGGGAGCTCGAGCGACAGGTCATCGTCCGCGGAACGGTGAGCAGGACGAGCGAACATGAATCCAGGGACTACTTTCATGACAGGCCACACGGAGCCAAGATCGGCGCCTGGGTTTCGGAGAACCAGACCTCCGTGATTCCTAATCGGGCCCACCTCCAGCAACGCGAAGCGGAGTTGCTGGCCAAGTGGCCCGAGGGCACGGAAGTCCCCCTCCCTCCCTTCTGGGGCGGTTACCGGGTCAACCCTTTTTACATTGAGTTCTGGCAGGGCCGCCCCAACAGGATCCATGACCGACTGTCCTACACCCGGGAAGGTGAGGGATGGAAGATGTCACGGCTCAGCCCCTGAGATTCCCACTCCCCAAACGTCGCTCGCGCACCTTCTCCTGTCGCAGGAATATCGGCAGGAGATTCCCGCGAATGAAATCAAAGGCTCCCTGCAGCCCCTCACTCCGGTAGATCCGTCCGATACCGGCCTCCACCCGGGTCGGATTACCGGTCGCTCGCAGGAATTCATTGGAGGTGAACCGGATGAACTTGTCTCCATCAAGCTCTTCATCCTCCTTCAGGATCCACTCCCGCACAAAAAGCGCAAGGACTGCATCACCTATCCAGGCTTCTTCCCGCTCCCGGGTCAACTGTTCTTCGTTGTGCTTCATGGAGAGGAACTAGGTCGATTCGATGCGGAGTTTCTTTTCCAGTCGCTCCCGCATATCCCGCTCGGATTCCGGATCCCAGTAACCGCTATCCAATTCAATGAAGATTCCCGAATAGGGAAGAGCCGTACTAGTCTTGAACACTAGAACTGTGAATTTGTTGGCGCTATCCTCAAGCAGGAGAGAGAGCGATCGGAATTCCATTTCCCGCGCGGGATAACCGCGCAAGGCCCCTTCGATCCTACGTCGATACTGTCCGATCCCGGGCGCGCGATCGTTTGGAATTTCTGCCAGCTCACGTGCCAGGTAAATTCTCGGGCTCACATTCTGCACACGTTCCAATTCATCAAGCACCTCCTGCAGAACTATCGGAATTTCATCATTGATAAAAATGGTGCGCACCCCGGGGCGGCTGTGGAGCGGAAAGGCTGCATCCCCGATCACGATCCAGTTCCGATAGCCAAGGGCTTGCAGTTCCTGCTTGATCACCCTCGCCCATGAGGGCGACCGCCGGGACTCCTTGTACGCTCTCCCGCGACCCGAACAGCCACTGAATACCGGCCCCAGAACAAAGGCCAGCAGAAGACAAAGGCATAGGTGCTTGTTCCTCACGGGAAGAGAAGTCTAATTACTCGTTCGCCTCTGTCAACGGGAGCGCAATCCCTATCTTTCCTCAATTTCTTCACGGAGAACGGCCACGTCGATTTTGCCCAGATCTGTCCGGGGCAAACGCTCAACCACGCACACCGGCTCCAGCCGGGAAAATCCGGGCATCCTCTGGTTGAGTATCCGGACGAAATGCCCCACTTCGCCACTTCCCTGTTCAACCACGGGCAGGAGGCGCCAGCCCCGGCGCCCATCGGGCACAGGAAGAACATGAACTTCGCCCTTTTCGAGAAGCGCACGCAGTTCCCCTTCCAAGGCCTGCACGTCAACCAATTCCCCCAGAATCTTGATCCTCCGATCCGCCCGGCCGCGCATGGTGAGCTCTGTTCCTCTTAACTCCACCAGATCGCTGCTGGCAAACCAACCCTCCCCATCCTTCTTCCCGTTGCGACACATCTGGCCGTTCTCCCACTGGAGGTAACACTCGAAAAGGGCCTTCCCGCGCAACTGGAGGCATCCATTCTCCCCCACCCGGCACTCCCAGCCCGAGAGGATTGAAAGTGGCGCCACCCGAAAGTCCTGGCTGAGGTTTCCCGGCAAATCGGTAGCCACCTGAGAGGCTGCCTCCGTCATTCCGTAACTTTGAAGGAGAGGCCAACCAAGGTCACGGGCCGCCTGCCCCTCCCTTTCATCCATGCCAGCTCCGCCCACCACCACCGCCCGCAATGAGGACGGAGCTTTCAGTTCGCAGGCAACAAGGTCGTGTACCTGGGTGGGCACCAGTGAAGTAAGAGTGCACTCCTGTTTCTCCAGTTCCTCCGCGAATCGCAGCGCATCCCAACTGCCGGGGAACCGGCGCAGCGCACACCCGGCAACATAAGCCCGGGCCGCCATCCCAAATCCACCCACGTGATATAACGGAAGAGCAACCAGAAGGCGATCATCGGAGGTGACCTGGAGGTGGCGATTCACAGCCTCGGCCGAGGAAAGAAGGGCCGCGCGACGGAAGAGCACCCACTTGGGCAATCCACAGGACCCGGAGGTGGCAAAGACAACCGCATCTTCCCCTGCCAGTTTCCTGCCCAGCTCAACCCCCTCCTGCTCAAGGTGGGGCGGAGCCAGAACCCGACAGTCACCAGACTCCCAGAAAGCCGATCCTCTCAAGTCAGACGCTTCCATGGCAACTTTTCCAACAGGTCATCAAATCCCAATCCGGTCCCACCGGGCGAAGTAAAGCGGGGTTTCGCCGTCCCGAGTCGCTCGGAAAACTCGTTAGGCTCGAAGAGCTCGTGCGTCTGCAGTCCGCAGATGTCCACCGTTGATCCGCTGGATACCAGCTGTCCAGCCCGCCAGGCCGCAAAGCACTGCCCCAGCGGATGATCCATGTTACTGGTAAATACCAACCTCTTGCTTTCCCAGGGACTCGTAGCGACATCACCCCGTGCCGGCTTGATTACCAGAACGTCTGCGCCTGGAGCCGGCCAGCAAACCCTGCGGTCAAGAGCCAGTTGGAGTCGGGCAACACGCCGGATCTCCTCCCAATCCTCTTCCTTCCAGGGACAGGGATCTTCCAGGAAATCGATCCGCTTCCTTGCGTGATCCGTCATCCCCCGGGCGAATTCGAGAGTCTCATCCCTGGTAAGGACTTCATTGAAGTCGATCCGCCACATCAAATGCGGCCAGTGACGCGATAACTCATCGATCCGTTCGGCCAATTCCGGAAAGTCGCGACGACCCTTCACTTTCATCACCGAAAACCCCCTGCCAACCGCCTCCGTCACCGTCTCCACGGTGCACTCGGGAAGTGTTGCATGACTTTCCGGAATGTCCTGCTCCGCCTCATCGAGCATCGACTCCCCCCTGTGACGCCAGCGGGCGTCGAGGGTAGACATGCTCACCGCCTCCTTCGCAAGCCCTGACACCACCGCATCATTGCGCAGTTCGGCGAGAAGATCTTCCAGTCCCGGATCTCCCAGTTCGGGCCAGGGATGAAGGCATCCAAAACCGTCACCAATACGGATGAGAGCCCCTTCATACTCCGTCCGCCCCGAGACCGCATTGAGCTCCGCCCTGCTCTTCAGGGCGTAACGCCATACATGAATCGGCTCTCGCACGTGGGTAAATCTAGCCTCTCATGTGGAATTCGCACCGCTAAATCGCAACCGCCACGGTGAAGAGAACCGCAAAAAGCACAAGCTGCAGGGCCGCGCCTGCGAGGTAACGATTGTAGTGCCGTCCGGGAGGCGAGGCCTTTACCCCGCATATGCAGGTCACTCCTACCGCGAACCATGGAACGCTGAGCAAAAAGAACCAGCCTGCCCCATAATAATGCCCGCAGAGACTGAGGATCATGGCCAGGATGACAAATCCACCGGCCATTTGCTGGAGCACCCCCGGACCCAGGCGAACTGCCACCGTTTTTTTTCCACTTTCCCGGTCCTCCTTCAAGTCGCGCAGATTGTTGATGGCGATGAGGACCGCACTGAGCAATCCCACCTGCAGGCCCACCACGCCCGCAGGCCAGAGCCATTCTCCAGTCTGGACGTAAAAGGTTCCACCCACTGCCACCATTCCGAAAAATAGGATCACAAAAAGCTCACCCAATCCGAGGTAAGCCAGCGGAACGGGACCACCGGTATAGCCGTAGGTCAGGTAGAGGGACGGCAATCCAATCGCAATAATGACCCAGCCCCGGGATTGAATGAGGGGCACGGAGGCAAGGCAGGCCAGAAACAGAAAAATGAACGCCCCACCATAGACCGCCCGCCGGGACAACAGACCCCCGGCAGTTGCCCGCTGTGGGCCCAGGCGCTCCCGGGTATCCGCTCCTTTCTCGTGATCAATGGCATCGTTGAAAAAATTCGTCGCAATCTGAACGCAAAGAGCGCCAAGCAGGGTGAAGAGGGCAAGAACCCAGTCTAGCCCCCCCACAAATTTCCAGGCTAGGACGCACCCCACCCAAACCGGAACAATGGCGGCCGGCAGGGTCCTGGGACGGGCCGCGAGGAAATAGCTCTTCAGCATCTCTTCCAGTTATGGAAAACGAGGGAACTTTCTGAAATCCGGGGGACGCTTCTCCAGGAAGGCCTCCTTTCCTTCCTGCGCTTCCTCGGTGAGGTAATAGAGCAGAGTGGCGTTGCCGGCAAAATCGAGCAGTCCCATCTGGCCGTCGCAATCCGCGTTGAGAGCCGCCTTGAGGCAGCGCAGTGCCAGAGGCGAGTGCTGCAGGATTTCGCGGCAGCATTGCACAGTGGTCTCCTCCAGTTCCGCAAGTGCCACAACCTCGTTCACGAGCCCCATTTCAAGGGCTTGGGCGGCATCATACTGGCGACACAGGAACCAGATTTCACGCGCCTTCTTCTGTCCCACAATACGCGCGAGATAGCTCGATCCGAGCCCACCGTCGAAACTCCCCACCCTGGGACCGGTCTGCCCGAAGCATGCATTATCCGCCGCGATCGTCAGATCACACACCACATGCAGAACGTGCCCGCCTCCTATTGCGTAGCCGGCGACCATGGCCACCACCGGTTTTGGCAGGCTCCGGATCTTCTTCTGCAAGTCCAATATGTTGAGCCGGGGAACACCGTCCCCTCCCACATATCCTCCTTCGCCGCGCACTTTCTGATCGCCTCCCGAACAGAAGGCCTTCTCTCCTTCGCCGCAAAGGATCACCACTCCCACTTCCTCATCTTCATGAGCAAGTTCGAAAGCATGCAGAAGCTCCTTCACGGTCAGCGGCCGAAAGGCGTTGCGCACCTCGGGACGGTTGATGGTCACCTTGGCGATCTGTCCGTCTTCGCCCTTTTCATAGCGAATATCTTCAAATTCAGCTGCGGGAATCCAGTTCACGCCGGGATCATGCCCCCGCCCCGGCGCTCTGCAACCATCGATTGGCGATGTCCAGCAAGTGCTCGACACAGTTTGTAAAATCATCCGGGGCCTCCCAGGGGACGCGATGCCCTGCCTCCACGGGGCCAAGGTGAAAGGCATTCGGCATGCCCGCCCAGAGTTCCTCCGCTAGAACGGTGAATTTGTGGTCCCGGACACCACTCACCCAGACCACGGGCTGTGCCACCTCCTGCAGGAAGGATCTCAGGTCAGCCTGTTTCCCCAGCGTCCATGAAGTAAATCCCCGTGCCACCGCTTCCCTCCTGCTCTCCAGATGACGCCGATCCGCCGGAGATACCATGCACTTTCCCTGCAGGACGAACTGAGACTCCCACTGCTCGAGAAACTCCCCCCAGGGAGCGGTCAGGGCCTTCCCCGCCCACTCCGCGTCAGTCGCCATCCTGAGGAGCCGTTCCCCCTCATCCTGCAGCCCAGGATGAGCAGAAACGATCATCGCCCCGCTCCAGGCTTCGCTGTCTTCAAGCAGGGCGTGCAACGCGAGTCGTCCGCCCATGGAGTAACCAACCAGTAACGGCGGATGCTCTTCCCGCCGGGCCTCCTCACAGATTTTCCGTCCGAATTCCTGGAAGCTGCACTCCCCGCCTTCCAGATAACTCCACAGATCAAGGGCCTTCACCTCATGTCCAGATACTGCCATCCGTTCGGCGAGGTGATCCCAATCGGCAGCCATTCCCACTGCCCCATGTAGACACCAGAGGTTCACGCTTCCCAGTTCTCCCAGAATGCTGTGGTTTGTTCTTCGTCCGGACGCAGCTCCAGCACCAACGGCCTCTCTTGAGATTTCACTTCGAAACTTTCTCTCTCCGTGACGATCTGGTGATCCATTCCCCACATTTCAGCCCACGATTCGAACCGCTGCTCGTGCGCATTCGCCATGAGGGCACGTTCTTCTTCTGCCAATCCCTGCAGACGAGGTAACCGCTCGAAGATCCGCCCTCCGTTGTTATTGATCACCACCAGCACTCTTCCCCTTCCATCATCCTGCGAAAGCAGGGCCGGTGCCGCCAGGTCATAAAGCGCCGTGAGATCACCGAATATGCCCCAGGCCTGATCCTGTCCCATCGTAGAACCGAGCCAGGTCGACAATTGGCCGTCGATTCCATTCGCTCCACGGCTGGCCTGCACCTCTCCCACCGGTACATTCATTTGCGCAAAGAGATTCCACTCACGAACAGGCAGGCTGTTACCAAGGAAGACACTTTCGCCGGTGGCGGCATAGGTCGAGAGAACTCGCATGAGGCCGGGTTCACTGTCGGGATAACGCTCCAGAAATTCCTCCAGACGACCACGACAACCGGAGGAGGCGGGAAACAGGTCGAGCACATCTCCGATCGACGGTGCCCCGCCCATTCCCTTGAGCACTTCATGCACATTGCCAGTGATCACCCCTGATTCTCTCGCAAGTCCCGAAAATCCTGTCCGTGTGACGGAGAGCACCTCGATTTCAGGCCGGCTCTCCAGGTCGCGCCAGAATCGACCCACTGGAATATCTCCCAGGCGCAGAATCTTGCCTGGAGGCTGTTGGCTCAGAAGACGATCGCCATCTGTCAGCACCAGCTTACCAAGGGCCTCGCGCAAACCACTGGTGGCATCGGCTACTACCGGGACACCGAGTTGCTGCAGGAAATAATACGTCTCCTCGCGCTCTTCCGGTTCGAGCCCCCCCAGGAAGACTACCACGCCACGGAAGTCCTCCTTCAGAAATCCGATCAGCTCCGTCACCGGAGGGCGCGGACGCCGCACCGGTTCGAAATCGTGCTCCGGCAACTTCACCGTCGGCACCTCTTCATTCTCCTCCAGGCACACATTAATATGCCATGGACGCAAACCACTCCAGTTCCCGAAAAGGGCAGGCTCTCCTCTTCCATTGAGATCGTCACAACCTTCCACATAGGCCCCAAAGAGCCCCGCCTGTTCGATCGCTTGCGGAGCTCCGCTCCCGCGATAGCTTTCGGGTCGGTCCCCGGTGATTACAATCAGCGGCCGTTCCTGGTAGTGCGCTTCGATCACGGCTGGCAACAGTTCGGCTGCGGCCGTTCCACTTGTGGTAACCACCGCCACCGGAAGCGACGAGTCACGGACACGTCCCAAAGCAAAAAAGGCCGCACCTCGCTCTTCGAAATGGGTCCATACCTTCGCTCCTCTGCAACGCGCTGCGCCCAGTACAAGGGGCACATTCCGGGCCCCTGCACAGACCACGAATTCACGCACCCCGCGCACAAGACACGCTTCCAGCGCCTGGGCAGCCCCTCCGCTCATTGAGCTAAAACTAGAAGGCTTTACGAATCCCCTGCAAGCCTGCGATTGGGCTGTCTGGCCAGGAGCCCTCCAAGTTGTTAACGGAGCTATCTGGCTCGCTCCTCCCCGCACCTGTCATGGTTTCCCGACTACCGATGCAATCCTTTCGCAACTTATTCACAAGGCCAAGAAACAGGCCCCGCAGAAAGACCCCCTGGAAAATCACAACCGGCCTAGAGTCAACAGTTAACGACTTGATACGATCCTCATCAAAGATTTCACAAGCACCTCTCCCGCCCCTCAAACCCCGAAAGCGGTGCGGACGGATTCCCGCTTCAAACGCAGTTCCCGCCATTCGTTGACGAGGCGGCTCTCCTCGATCACTCCGCAACCCGAGGGCACTTGCACCTCCTTCCCCCGCCAGGAAATCATGCGGATGGCCACCAAAGCCTCAAAGGCCCCTTCGCGCCAGAGGCCAAAGGGAGAGCCAAACCAGAGCGGGCATCCGAGCCGTTGTCGCCAGCCAATCAACTGCGACAGGGTTTCCACGGTGCGAGGAAGCGGGCCCAGGGCGGGTGTGGGATGGAGAATCCGCACCAGACGGTCAATCGACTCATGTTCGGTCAGCTCGACGTCGATTCCGCTGTGAAAGTGCACGAGCCGGCCAAGGTCCATTATTTCCCGGGGATGCCGCGTCGTTGCACCCAGATCGGAGAGCTTGGACAAGAGGGTCTGGGCCACGAACTCGTGTTCCCGGATTTCCTTCTCGTCCACACCGAAAGCCTCACGCTCTTCCAAGCGCGCGGTTCCCGCCAGCGCCATGGTATGAAGAGTCCCAGCATCCAGCTGAAAGAGCAGCTCTGGACTCAGGCCCACCACCCCTTCCTTTCCATCGATCCAGCCATAGGGTCGGAGTGGATCCGCCCCGGCGGCAAGGATCTGGCACAACCCCTCGCAGGTTCCTTTCGCAAGGCGTCCTCTCGCTGTCACCACGGGAACCGATTTCTCGATCGATCCGCTTCGAATGGAATCTGAGACCTCGGTAAAGATTTCAGCAAACGGATCAACCTCCGGATCCTCCCACTCGATTTCCGGAAGATCGCTGCTCAGGTGATCCGGAAAAGCCCCCCTCTCAAACTGCTCCACCTTGCATGGAACGAACCAAGGTGCCCGAGAGGACAGCGCAAAGTCGTTCCGATAAAAGGCCACGCCATTTTCCGGCGGCCCGGCAAGAGCTTCAAAGGGGCCCTCCCCTACCAGCAATCCGCCATCGGGAGTTCCGAAGACGGCTAGATTCATGACAAAACAGGCAGTTCCCGCGCCTACGCTACAGCGTTCGCAATCAAATCACGGAAACTTGCGGCTTCCAGACTCGCCCCGCCCACCAAGGCTCCATCAATGTCCCGCTGGGCCATCAATTCGGCAGAATTGCCAGGTTTGACGCTCCCGCCATACTGAATGCGAGTGGCCTTCGCCACTTCCTCTCCAAATTGTTCCTGGATGAGCGTTCGAGCAAAGGCGTGAGCTTCCTGCGCCTGACCAGGGGTGGCTGTCACACCAGTTCCGATGGCCCAGACCGGTTCGTAGGCCACCACCACATCCGCCATATGCTCCACCGTAAGATCGGCCAGCC
>JAAZXD010000105.1 GCA_014240355.1 Roseibacillus sp.
TGTATATTGAAGGGGCTGAAGGCGCTGAACTCGCCGTTCACTTTCCAGCCGATAAGATAGAAGAGCAACATGATCGCTCCTCCAATGATCATTACCGCCACCGCGGCGCTGGCCGTCATTCTTCGCCAGTAGAGAGCGAGCACGACCGGCACCAGGAAGCAGGCTCCCAGCCCACCCGAGGCGAACACGATCAGGGTCTGGAGAAACTCGGGAGGGTTCAGCACGAACAGGACCGCGAGGACACCGACACACAGGGTCGTCCAGTAACTGAGCCGGGCGATCGTCTTCTCCGAGACGTCGTGCTTCACGTTCTGCTGGTAGACATCCCGAACCACCCCGGAAGAGACCAGCAGGAGAAAGCTGTCCACACTCGACATCACGGCCGCAAAAGGAGCCGCCACCAGGATCCCCGCTAACCAGGGAACACCGGCATTGCTCGTCACCAGGCTCGCCATCTCCGGCATGATCCGGTCGGGAGTGATCTCCATCCCCGGCAGGAGAATCCGCGCACTCGTGAAGATCAGGATGAGGGGCAGATAGATCAGGGTGAAGAAAACTCCGACGAAGAGAATCGATCGCCGCAGCACCACCGTGTCCCGGTAAGCCATCTGGCGCACCATGTAGCTCGGTTGACCTGCCCCCGAAAAGTTCCAGAAGGCAAAGAAGCTCAGGGCCAGGAGGACCGGCAGGAACCCCTCGGGCTTGGTGCGGTGCGGACCCGGGGCGGTCAAGTAAACGCCTTCCTGGCCGGCGCCATACTTGTATGGCTCGCGTTCGAGGATGCGCGCCTTGACGTCCCGCCGCACTTCACCCGCAATCCGCCCTGCCTCTTCCCCGGAAGTAACGATGAGCACCTCGACCGGGATCGCTTCCGTCGAGACCGAACCGGCCTCCTTGAGTCTCACGATCTCTCCGTCCTCGGAAGCCAACCAGGTTCCCTTTGGGAGAGAGAGCTCTCCGCCCCCGGCCTCCGCGAAAAAGATTGCCGTCCCGAACTCCGGCGGCGTCTGCTTCTCCAGTTGCCGCGTCGCATTTTCCAGTCCGCCCACCTGGGAAAGCGTCAGGGCCAGGAGAATCAGGACCCCTGCCAGCATGACGAGCCCCTGCATCACGTCGGTCCAGACCACCGCCCGGAAACCCCCGTAAGCGGTGTAGGCAATCACCGCGAGCGCAAAGAAGCACAGGCACACCAGGTAGTCCCCGTCTGCGGCACCGATCCAGAACCAGCCCTCGGTGGTGCGCTCGACGGCCGTAACCACCGCCTGGTAGATGGGGATTCCGCCAAAGAGAGTGGCCATGATGGCAGCCCCCGCCTTGAACTGGGCCAGGATGTAAAAGAAGGTGAAGATCACCACCAGGACCGTGGCGGCATTGCCGACCCCGTTACTGTCAAAGCGCTTGCTGAGGAGTTCGGGAATAGTGATGGCCCCGGCGATGCGGCCCACCTGGTTGATGCGCTTCGCGATGAGGCTGAGGGCCACCAGCGGCACCACCATGTAGCCGCAGATCCACCACGCCAGCACCCAGCCATGAGTGTAGATCAGGGCCGGGAAGCCCATGAAGCTCCCGCCGCTGGCCAGGGTTGCCGCATAGGTCAGGGCAAAGGCCCACATCCCGAAGTTGCGGCCACCCAGGTAGTATTCCCCCACGAACGACTTCCCCTTCCGGGCCCGCCCGGCCAGATAGGCGATGACGAAGACCACCCCCACGTAACCCAGGAAGCAGACCAGGGCCGAACTCGACGCGCCCGCCGCCACCGCGATCAGGTTCGGCCCACTCATGGGCGCTCGGGGTTGGAATCCTCTGCCGGATCCTCCCGGTCCGGATCGAGATCCGTGTCCTTCATGAAGACCATCGAGAACCAAAACGTGAAGCCGCAGGCCGCAATCCACGGCAAAACCACCCCGAAGAAGACCCAGCGCGGCATCCCGAAAACAGTCTCCACGGGCTTGTCCGGATCGAACCGGCCCCCAAGACCGCATACCAGGCCGGTCCAGGTCAGAAACACCAGCCAGGCGATGACAATGACCACCGTTTCGCGGCTCGCCTGACGAAACGATTCGCCCAGCCGCCTGTTACGATCCTCCCTCCTCATCGCCTACTCCGGCCGCCCCCTGGGGTCAGGTTTCTCGCCCTTGATCAGTTTCACGGCCTGGCGGGCAAGGCGGCGGCCGAAGAGATCGTAGCCTTCCTTCGTGTAGTGAAGGTCGTTCCACTTTTTGCCGTTGCGCTCCTTGTCGTTGGTGTCATCGGTGTCGGCCCATGCACCCCGCGGGTCATCGTTGGCCACCTTGACCTGCGCATCGCGTACCGCATTCCACTGCTGGTGGGAGAGGTGGTCGCAAAGTCGCCCGATGACAAAGTTCATCCCGGGAGCTTCCAGGTCCTTGCGCAAGCTGGCAATCAGGGCCTTCATGCTCTCCTTATAGGCCGCCGCGAGACCGGTCTTGCCATCGCGCTCCCCCTGCATCCAGAGGAAGGTGATGCTGTCCGGCTTTCCTTCCGCAATGCTGGCCTTCGCCTGCTTGAGCACCACATCGTAGAATTCCGCAGGATCGTTGAACTGCTGGGTGAGCTTGTTGTTCCTTGCGATCTCGTCCCAGGTTTTCACCCACTTGCGAATGGGCTGGCCTCCCTGCGCGAACTTGACGTGCTGGATGTCCGCCCCGGGCAGCAGTTTCTTCAACTCCGGCAGGACGGAAGTCTTCTCCTTGAGGCCCTGCATGTTGCTCTGGCCCGAAAGGATGAAGAGATGGCGTTCCCCGGCCTGGGCCAGGGAGGCGAGAAGGGCAGCGACAGCGAGAGAGATGGACAGTTTCATCCCCCATTGGTTAGAGGTCTGGTTCGTGCTTGTCAGTGTGAATCTTCCGGTTCCGCGGGAGCCTGACGCTTGCCCTGCGATGAGCACTCCTCTAGAACTCCTGACACCCCGGCCCTGACTCCCACCACCATGCCCTCCTTCCTGCCCCTCCTCACTCTAACTCTCCTCGTTACGTCAGCCCTTCCCCTCCCTGCCGCCAAGGCCCCTGACGGGAAAATCGATCTCCTGGCCGACCCGTCCTTCAAGAACTGGGTCTTCCATCTCAGCGAGAAGAACTCCCTCAGCACCAGGCGGGAGGATGTCGCCGTGATCAGGGACGGCATCCTCCAGATAACCGGGAAAGGCTTCGGCTACTTCCGGACCCGGGAAGCCTACCGGGACTATCATCTCGTCCTTGAATACAAGTGGGGCGAAAAGACGTGGTCGAAACGTGCGGATCGTGCCCGGGATTGCGGATTGCTCCTTCACAGCCATGGCCCTGATGGATCCTTTGGCGGCGCTTGGATGTCGTGCATCCAGGCTCAGATGCTGGAAGGATCGATGGGCGACATCAACGTCCTGCAGGGAAAGACCAAGGAGGGAAAACTGATCCCCACCCGCCTGACCTGCGAGGTAGAGAAAACCCCCAAGGGTCTCCGCTGGAAGAAGGGCGGCACGCCCCTCACCTTCCCGCCCACAGGCAAGTCCGTGGCCAGTATCCGGTGGAAGGATCGCGATCCCGCCTGGAAGGACGTGAAGGGATTCCGCGGATCGCGGGATGTCGACAAGCCGGTCGGGGAGTGGAACCGCATGGAAGTCATCTGCGATGGCACATCCTACCGCATCCTGCTCAATGGAATCGTGGTGAACGCAGGCCGGGACGCTCGCCCGGCTTCCGGGTTCATCGGCATTCAGAACGAGTGGGCGGAGTGTTTCATCCGTCGCCTTGAACTCTGGCCCGTTGGCGGCTTCAAGGAAGAAACGGGCAAGTTGTCCGCGCCCCTGCCCCGCTACAAATGGTCCCCGCCAGACAGGCCTCTCGCCGCCTTCCTCCGGAAACCCTTCACCATATTTCCCCGGGACGGATACCTCACGGGCCTGTAGCGCTTCGAAATTCCATCCCGTTTCATCCCGGCAGATGTCTCCCCGGAAGACCATCGAGATCGTCAACTGCCACGCCGAGGGAGAAGTGGGTGATGTCATCGTGGGCGGCGTCGAGCCACCCCCGGGCAGGACCCTCTGGGAACAGCGCACCTTTCTTGAGCAGGACCAATCCCTGCGCAACTTCGTCCTCAACGAACCGCGGGGGGGGGTCTTCCGCCACGTCAATCTCCTCGTCCCGGCGGTGAACCCCAAAGCCGATATGGGGTTCCTGATCATGGAGCCCGCCGACACCCCTCCCATGTCGGGTTCAAATTCCATCTGCGTCGCCACCGTCCTCCTGGAGCAGGGGATCCTGCCCATGACTGAACCGGAGACCCGGCTTATCCTTGAGGCCCCGGGGGGCCTGATCGAAGTGCGCGCCCAATGCCGGCACGGCAGGGCTGAACGCATCACCATCACCAATGTGCCCTCCTTTGCCGCCCGGCTGGAAGCGCCCCTCGAAATCGAGGGACTCTCCACCCTCAGGGTGGATACCGCCTACGGTGGAGACAGTTTTGTGATCGTTGACGCCCATGCCCTCGGTTTCGAGCTCGTCGCCGGTGAGGCCAGGGAGCTCACCGAACTGGGAATGAGAATCGTAGACGCTGCCAACGAGCAACTCGGGTTCGTCCACCCCGTAAACCAAGAATGGAAACACCTCTCCTTCTGCCAGTTCGCTGGTCCCCTCGAGCGCGAGGGCAAGATCCTCACCGGTCCAAACGCGGTCGCCATTCGTCCCGGTAAGATTGACCGTTGCCCCACCGGGACAGGCTGCTCGGCACGCATGGCGGTCCTTCACCGAAAGGGCATCATGAGCACTGACGACACCTACCGTGCTCGCTCCCTGATCGGATCGGAATTCCTCTGCGGGATCGATTCCGTCACCATCGCAGGCAACATTCCGGCCATTCATCCGAGGATTTCGGGCCGGGCCTGGATTACCGGCACTACGCAGCACACCGTGCACCCAGACGATCCATGGCCCGGAGGCTACCGTCTTTCCGACACGTGGCCGGGGGCCTGAGAAGGGTACTCCTCCCCCAGCACCCCGTATCCATGCCTCACTCTGTTCCACCCGGACGGACCCGGGGCCGCTGCGGCGGCTGGCCCGGTCGGCGCTCGCCCCGGGGCGGTCCACGACGCCCGGATGAGGGGCCGCGACGCTCGCCCCCTCCTGGCCTGGCCCCACGACCTCCACGGTGATCGATCACGCCATCCGCATCACGGTCTTCCCCATAGGGCACCCCGTTCTCAAAGTAGACCCTCTCCCGACGACCCTCTGCGACGTGCTCACGGTAGATCTTGCGTTTTTCCGTCCTGGCAAAGGAGGTGTTGGCCCTGAGGAGGGCGGACTTCAGCTCTTCGAGGTCAGATTCCAGGGGCAGCTCTTCCATCACATTCCCGGTCTGTCCGAACGTATCCGCCTTGATCACAAAAAATCCTGTCTTGCCGCGCTCACCCTTCACCACCTCACGCCACTTGGCATCCGGCTCATTTTCCGCAAAGTCGGCATGAAACTTCCCCACGATTTCCCCGTCACTCATCAGGGGCCGCAGACTCGTGCGTAACTTCTCACGGTCGTCTTCCGGCGCCACCACATAGAGCAACAGGCGCTGATCACCCGAGGCCACGTTCAGTCCCTGCCGGAAGCTGTGAAAATCCTGCAGCACTGCTCCCTCATATGCGCCCTTGGGCCGATAGTTCCCGGAGACCTTCTCCATCGCCTCGACCACCCCTTCGTGCCCGGCTCCCCGTCCGCGATTCCCGCGGCCCTGGCGCAATCCCTGGGCGGGGCTGCGACCCGTTCCGGACAAGCGGGTCTCTCCATCCGGGGCGAGAAGGCAGAAGGCCGTATTCTCAAAACGCCCGTTCAGGAAAGACCGTACCATTTTCTGGTGCTCCTCACTCTCATAGGACTCAAGCCGAACACAGACGAACGCCCGGGAGGCCTCAATGAACTCCTTCTGCGAGAACAAACTGTTCTGCGTGTTGGTGTAGCCCGGTCAGAACACGCCCGAAATCCCGCTGCAGGTCGCCGCCGCGGCCATGAAGAAGATTGGGCGATTGGACCGCTTGGCCTCATCCAAGGCAGTCTCCCAGGTCGTGTACCAGGCCACTCCGGCCTCGCCGATCGGCTGGGGGCTGGCTCCGAGGTCATCGGGGCGGGGTCCTCCCTGGCCAAGGAGGATTCCTCCGGACAAGAAGGTGATAAGAAGGGCGCCCAGGGCTTTCATGGGAGAATAAACGATTAAGACCCCGATAAGTTGCGCCGGAGGCCGCTGGGGAACAGGAAAGACCCCCCTGAGAAAATGCTGGTGGCAGTTTCCCCTTGAACTCGGGGCTTTGCAACGCCTGACTGCGATACTCATGGAAGCACAACACCCGTCCGCCCAGTCATCACGACGGCGTTTTCTCCAGGGAGCGGCCGCTACTGGCGCCCTTGGATTTCCCGCCATCGTCAACGCCAAATCTCCTAATTCGAAGCTCGATGTTGCCGTCATCGGCTGCGGCGGGCGCGGTGGCCATAACATGCGCACGGTGGGTAACACCGAGAACATCGTGGCACTGGTTGACGTCAATGACCGCAACCTGCGGGGGGCCGCTTCCCGCTTCCCCAAGGCCGCCACCTACCATGACTTTCGCAAGTTCTACGAGAAGCCCGGCAACTACGATGCGGTGGTGGTGAGCACTACCGAGCATACGCACGCCTTTGCCGCCCTGCCTGCCCTGCGCGAGAAGAAGCATGTCTACTGCGAAAAGCCGATCAGCCGCGATGTCTACGAAGCGCGCCTGATCACCGAGACCGCGCGCAAGGCTGGGGTGGCCACCCAGCAGGGAACCCAGATCCACGCCGGAGGCAACTACCGCCGCGTGGTGGAACTGATCCAGGCCGACGCCATCGGCAAGGTCAGCGAAGTGCATGTCTGGGTCGGTCGGGCCTGGGGATGGCAGAGCCCCGGGGATGCCAAGAAGTATGGCGACATTGTCAATGTGCAGGATCGTCCCAAGGAGGCCCAGCCCGTACCCAAGGACCTCAACTGGGATCTCTGGATCGGGCCAGCCCCGATGCGGCCATACCACTCCGTCTACTTCCCCGGACCGAAGTGGTACCGCTGGTGGGACTTCGGCAATGGCACAATGTCCGACCTGGGCAGTCACTGGAACGACCTTCCCTTCTGGGCGCTGAATCTCGACGCCCCCACCTCCATAGACGCCGGAGGACCGGATCCACACCCTGAAATCGCACCTGCTTCAATGTGGGCCCGCTACGAGTACGCTGCGCGGGGCGACCGTGGGCCGCTCAGCCTGACCTGGTACCAGGGGGTGGAAAAACCGGAAATCTGGAAACAAGGCGGTATCCCCAAATGGGGCAGTGGGGTTCTCTTCGTCGGCGATGGAGGCATGCTCCTCTCCGATTACGGTAAGCACCTCCTCCTCCCCGAGGACAAGTTCAAGGATTACAAGCGCCCTGAAAAGACCATTGCGGAATCCATTGGGCACCACCAGGAATGGGTTCGAGCCTGCAAGACGGGCGAACCAACCACCTGCCACTTTGACTACGCCGGTCCGCTCACCGAAGCCAACCACCTCGGCAATGTCGCATTCCGCGCCGGTAAGAAACTGGAGTGGGACGCCAAGAACATGAAGTTTCCCAATGCCCCGGATGCGGAGAAGTTTCTCAAGCGGGACTACCGCAAAGGCTGGACGCTCTAGGCAGGCCCCCCGCATGGCACAGGGGATATTGCCGCAAAATCAATGAATAACCCCCGGGGGGTGGGAGTCCAAGCGTCAGCAGGAACCGTTGGGAATACTGCGTTTTCCTGCTTCCGCGATTGATTAACCCCAAGCGAACCGCTAGAATTCCAGCACTATGAAATCATCCTCCTCTCCTCGACCGCGACTCCTCGCCGCTGCCCTCGCCGCTGCCCTCGCCGCTGCCTTCAGTCTCTCCAGTTGTGTCACCGAGAATCCCTACACGGGCGAACAACAGATCTCCAAGACAACCGCCGGGGCTCTCGGGGGTGCTGCGGGAGGAGCCCTTCTTGGGGCCGTGATCGGCAACAACGTGGGGGACGGCGATGCCGGACGCGGGGCCCTCATCGGGGCTGCCCTGGGTAGTATAGCGGGCGGAAGTATCGGCAACTACATGGACCAGCAGGAATCCATGTTACGCCAGGAGCTGCGGGCCAGCGGCGTCAGCGTCACGCGACAGGGAAACAACATCATCCTCAACATGCCGCACGATATCACCTTCAACACCGGGAGTTCCCGAATCAAGTCGAGCTTCTCCCGTACCCTGACCTCGGTAGGAACCGTGCTGCGTAAGTTCAACCAGACCACCGTCCTGGTGAACGGCCATACCGACTCCGACGGCAGCGCCTTCTACAACATGGGGCTCTCACGCGACCGAGCCAGTTCAGTTTCAAACGCCCTGGCTGGCCAGGGAGTCCACCCCTCCCGCCTGGTGGCCCGTGGCTTCGGCGAATCCCAACCCATTGCCTCGAACAATAGTGCGGCTGGCAAAGCCAAGAACCGCCGCGTCGAGATTCATATCGCGCCACGCAGCTAGGGTCAGGAACCCGGAGCAGCTTTGCCCAGGGGAACAGCGCAGGCTGTTCCCCTTTCTTATTGCGGGAAATCCCGACCTGCCAATTTCCGGCTACCCGTCAGGCTCCAGTCTCCTCAATCATCAAAAGGGAATATCATCTTCCTCCGCCTCCGGTTCTGCATCGGGGCCATCCCCGATTCCAGGAGGAGCGTCTTCGTCACCGTAACCCGGGTCAGGGCTTGCCGCCGCGCCACCTCCGGATCGCTCCAGCTTCCAGGCATTGAGATTGACGAAAAAGCGTTCCTTGTACTCGTTGCCGCGAATGTCGAAGGTCACCTTGACGGGATCGTCCACCTGCATGCCATCGGTGAGTGACGTCTTGTCCTTGACGCACTCGAACTTGATCATCTGCGGATAGTTCCCGTCCTCCACCTCCACCACGAACTCGCGCTTGGTAAAGCCACTGTTGAAACTCTGGATGTCGTATATGACCTTCAGCTTGCCCTCGATCTCGAATGATTTTCCCATCTTTCAACTGCTGTGCTGTTCAGGCGGAGCCTCGGGCCTCTGCGCCGTTGTTTCAAGTTCAAGGTTTCAGGCTGCGGTCCACTGGAACGGACACCCCCCGAACATCTCTCCGTTCCCGGCTTGCCCGGAAGGTCAATCTGTTCACCCTGTGTTCGTCATGAAGTTCGGCTGCCTGTTTCTCATCCTCGGAATCTCCATCACCATCCTCGCCTCATCCATGGCCCTTGGCGCCAAGCCCAGGGGCC
>JAAZXD010000106.1 GCA_014240355.1 Roseibacillus sp.
CTCGATAACGGCAATCGGTCCTCCACAATAAGCCTCGGGAGTGATATGCCCGACAACAAATCCACGCGTGCCGCCACTGAAGCGGCCATCGGTAATCAGTGCAACATCCTTGCCAAGGCCGCGCCCCATGATGGCTGATGTGGGTCCCAGCATCTCCCGCATGCCCGGACCACCCTTCGGCCCTTCACGGCGAATGACAATCACGTCACCCGCCACAATGGTGCCATCCAGGATGGCCTTCATGGCGTCTTCTTCTGAATCGAAGACGCGCGCACGCCCGGTGAAAGCTTCTCCCTCCTTTCCCGAGATCTTGGCCACCGCCCCCTCAGGAGCGAGGTTGCCGTACAAAATCCGTAAATGGCTGTCAGCCCTGATCGGATTGTCGAGGGATCGCACGATGACCTGGTCAGGTGGATACTCGAGGTCTGAATTGGCCAGGTTTTCAGCCATGGTCCGGCCCGTCACAGTGAGACAATCCCCGTGCAGCAGCCCGCCCTCGAGGAGCATCTTCATGAGCGGTACCGTACCCCCGATCTCCACCAGGGGAGCCATCTCGAACTTGCCGCTCGGCTTGAGGTCGGCCAGGACCGGCACCTTCTTCCCGATCTCGGTGAAATCGTCAATCCCGAGCGACACCTCCGTCGCGTGGGCCATGGCAAGAAGGTGCAGGACCGCGTTGGTCGATCCCCCCAGCGCGATGACCAGCGTGATGGCATTCTCAAAGGCCCTGCGGGTCATGATATCACACGGAGTGATCCCCTTCTCCAGCATGGCCAGCACCGCGGCACCCGCGTCAAAGCAATCCCGCATCTTGTCATCTCCCACCGCAGTCTGTGCCGAACTGTTGGGCAGGCTCATTCCGAGGGCCTCAATCGCGCTCGCCATCGTGTTGGCTGTGTACATTCCCCCACAGGACCCTTCCCCCGGAATGGCGTTCTCCTCCACCGCCTGCAGGTCGGCGTCGGAGTAGTCTCCGCTCGCGTGCTTCCCGACTGCTTCGAAGACCGAGACGATATCCAGCGACTTTTCCTCACCATGCACCGTCGCGCACCCAGGCAGGATGGTCCCTCCATAGACGAAGACCGCCGGGCGGTTGAGCCGGGCCATCGCAATGATGCAACCGGGCATGTTCTTGTCGCAGCCCCCGATGGTGACCATTCCGTCAAAGCCCTCGCAACCGGCCACGGTTTCGATCGAATCGGCAATCACCTCCCGACTGACCAGGGAGTACTTCATTCCCTCCGTGCCCATCGAGATACCGTCCGAAATCGTGATGGTATTGAAAATGACTGCCTTACCGCCCGCTGCATCCACACCCTTGGCGGATTCCTGCGCAAGGCGGTCGATATGCATGTTGCAGGGGGTCACCTGGCTCCAGGTGGAGGCCACCCCGACCTGCGGTTTGTCAAAGTCCTCACGTTTGTAGCCCACCGGATACAGCATGGCTCGGCTGGGGGCCCGGTCCGGACCATCCAGCACGATGGAAGAGTGCTTCCGCCTTGGGTCGTCGCTCATGGGCGCGACTCTTCCAGACCCCGCGCGGGCGTCAAGCGAGGAGGGGGGGGGAAATCAACAATCCCCAAAGACCAACCCACCTGCCCTATCATCCTATAATTACGCACCTGTCCTTGCCTTTCTCCCCCGTCTGGCATAAGTGCGCGCCAAGCAAATGGCCAGTCACCGTGTCCTCGTCGCGGACCCCATCAGTGAGCATGGGGTCGCCCTGTTGAACGAGCACCCCGACATCACTGCCGACTTCATTCCGGATCTCGGCTCCCAACCGGAAAAACTGCTGGAAATCATCGGCGACTACGACGCCCTCATCGTGCGCTCCCAGACCACGCCCAATGCGGAAGTCATCGCCAGGGGGTCCAGGCTCCAGGCCATCGGCCGGGCCGGGGTGGGCGTCGACAACATCGACCGCGAGGCCGCGAGCGCACACGGCGTGATCGTGATGAACACGCCCACGGGCAACACTGTTTCCACCGCCGAGCACGCCTTCGCTCTCATGCTGGCCACTGCCCGCAATATCGCTCCGGCCCACGCTGAAGTGCTTCAGGGCAACTTCAAAGCCGCCCGCAAGGCCTTCGCCGGCATCGAACTCAATGGCAAGCGTTTGGCCGTGATCGGGATGGGCCGCATCGGCAGTGAGTTCGTCAGGCGGGCACAGGGATTCAACATGAAGGTCGTGGCCTTCGACCCCTTCCTCTCTCAGGCACGCGCCGATGAGCTCAAGATCGAACTCGCGGAATCTCCCGACGCCGCCCTCACCGGGGCGGACGTGGTCACCCTGCATGTGCCCCTCACCGATGACACGCAGCACATCATCAATTCCGAACGGCTGACCCTGATGAACAAGGGCGCCCTCGTGGTCAACTGCGCGCGGGGTGGACTGATTGATGAAGAGGCCCTCAAGGCGGCCATCGACAACGGCCACATCGCCGGTTGTGCCCTCGATGTCTATGAGGACGAACCGCCTGCTGCCGACCACCCCCTCTTTTCGGCTGGCAAACACGTGGCCTTCACTCCTCACCTGGGAGCCTCCACCGCGGAGGCTCAGGAAAACGTGGGAATCCAGATAGCCTAACAGATCCGCGATTTTCTCACCACCGGAGAGATCCGAAACGCGATCAACATGCCTTCCCTCGATGCCGCGGCGCTCGCCGAGTTGAGTCCCTACCTCGATCTCGCCACCGCCCTTGGGAAAGTGCTCGCCAAGCTGGGTCCCGCCAGTCCCGATTCCCTGCGGGTCTCCTACCACGGCCCGCTGGCCGAAAGGGACACGGGCCTGGTTTCCCGCCACGTCCTCACCGCTCTCCTGGCCGCCGGCTGCAATGAAGGGCAGGTCAACATCGTGAACGCCCCGGCAGTGGCCAAGACAATGGGCCTGGACCTGACCGAGTCCACCATCAGCGCCGCCACCGAGTTTTCCGAACTCCTCGTCGCCGAACTGACCAAGGATGACACCAAGTTCCGCCTGGCCGGCACCATCATTGGCAAGACTCCCCGGATCGTGGAGATCGACCGCATCTTCGTGGACACAAACATCGAGGGACACTTCCTCATCGTCTCCAACGACGACCACCCCGGTATCGTGGGCGCGCTGGGCAAGACCCTCGGCGAAGCAGGAGTCAACATTGCCAACATGTCCCTTGCCCGCGACAAGCAGGCTGGAAATGCCCTCACCATCATTGAAGTCGATCAACCCCTCGCCGCCGAGGTGATGGAGACCATCCGGGCCGTAGGGGGGATTCTCTCCGTCACCGGGGTGACGTTATAGACGTCGGAACCACGTCGGCCTTTGCGGTTCACCTCCGGTTGAACCTCGCCATCTCACGCTCGGCCTCCCGTAATTCCACCCGCTTCTTCAGGTCCTGGCGCTGGTCGGAATGGCCTTTGCCCTTGCCCAGGCCAAACTCGATCTTCACCCGGCTATCCTTGAAATACATCCGGAGACACGGGAGGGTGAAGCCCTTTTCGTCGGTGGACTGGGCCAGTTTGAGAATCTCATTCTTGTGGAGGAGCAGCCTGCGAGGGCGCTTGGGCAAGTGCTGGAAGTACTCCCCTGCGGTCTGCCACGGCTGAATGTCACAACCATAGAGAAAGGCTTCCTTTTTCTCGATACGGACAAAGGCATCCGAGATGTTGACCTTCCCCTCCCGGATGGACTTCACCTCGGTTCCCCGCAGCTGAATCCCGGCTTCGTAGGTCTCCGAGATATGATAATCGCGGCGCGCCTTCTTGTTAGTGGCGACATCACGACTCATAATGATGCCCGCTTGCTGCGCGGACCAGCGCGCGGTTTCAGGTGATCGGCTGCTCAGCGCGCTTGATCTTGCCCTCTATGATTTCTGTGAGCGCGATATCCGCCGCGCCCATGCTCGGCACGGTATCAATCAAGGGGGCGCGGCCGGTGTTCAGCTGCTGGACCCGCTTGGAGACCATGTTGATCAGAATCTGGGGATCGGGGACGATTTCTGCTGCCTGGTCTACGAGATCACTTTTCATAGGTACGCCGGAAAATCCAGACACAGGCTTCGGCTGCTCAAAGGGAATCACGTTATCAGCCTCCATCCGCGCGGTCTGGTTCGTAAAAAAGAGAAGGAGCCTATTGCGCCCTCGGAAGTGAGCACGAACCATAGTTCAAGACTCCATTCAAGAAATTTTGCTCGAACTGGATGATTCAGGCCGGAAAGTCCCCGTTCCCGGCCGTCAGGAGGAGCTCCGATTGTTCATTTCGCCCAGGCGGTCCATTCGAACCACTGGCATCTCCTCTGGAAAGATCAAATATTTCGAAGGATTAACTAGCGCATCCCCTCCAGCCACCGCCAACCGGCACCTTCCTCTTTTTACAGCAACTTGATTCCAAACGGCTTCAGAACAGCCATGAGGCCCAGGAAGAAGGCAACCGTCAAAATGCAGTTAACCCCCAGGGCCGCCCCGAAACCCCAACCATGGCGGAGCATCCAGGGGAGAATCAAAAACATGGGAAGGGTCGGCAGGACGAACCAGAACGTACTCTCGGCGTGGTTGGCAATACGCTCGGGGTCCTGTCCCTCCACACGCATCCAGATCATGGCCAGCAGGGAGATCAGGGGCAGCGCAATGAGGAGAGCGGAGAGGCGATCGTGGAAAAGCTGGATCTTGGTGACAAAGAGTATCATCAAGGCCGAAAGGATGAGCTTCGCGACATCCAGCCCGGAAAGGCTTACTACTTGATCCCAGGGAACCTTATTCATGAACGGCTTGCGATTGCTGAGACCCTAGCCTGCACGTTATAGTGCGTCATGCAAGACCTCCGCCTTCTCCTGGTTGCCAGCCTGCTCCTCAGCGCCTGTTCCCCGGCCCAGAAAGCCGGTGAAAAGGTTATCCGGAAAACCGACCGGGCCGGGGAGCGCGCCTCCCCGCCCGGCGGCGTTATCCTGAACGGCGCCCAGCGACGGGCTGTCGGCATGAAAATCTGGCAGAATGAGTCGGGTGGCACAGTGAGTGGACTCACCCACTGGAACGAGGGCGAAGAGTTCCCTTCCCTCGGAATCGGACATTTCATCTGGTATCCCCGCGGTTTCGATGGGCGCTGGACCGAGACCTGGCCTGAATTCATCCGATTCGCGCAAGGCAGGGGTGTGCGGGGAATTCCCACCGTTGCCCTCCTCCCCGATTGTCCCTGGTCCGATCGCAAGGGGTTCCGTCGCGATTTCAATGCCGCTGCACTCTCGGGCCTTCGCACATGGCTGGCCGCCAACATCAACCTGCAGACCGAGTTCATCATGGCCAAGTCGCGTGCCGCCCTGCCCATGATCATGGCCGCCGCGCCCCCCACCCGGCGAGCGCGCATCACCGTCAATTACGACAAGGTGGCCACCACTCCCAACGGCATCTACGCCCTCATCGACTACGTCAATTTCAAGGGCGACGGCACCAACCCCCGCGAACGCTACAAGGGCCAGGGCTGGGGGCTCATGTGGGTTCTCATGGACATGGCTGACGTTTCCCCGGGACAGGCCGCCGCACGGGAGTTTGCCGCCGCTGCCAAACGGTGTCTCGATCTGCGAGTGAAGAACTCGCCACCGGCACGGGGCGAAAGGCGTTGGACTGCCGGCTGGCATAACCGCTGCGACACCTACGCCAGGCCGCTCTAGTCTCCGAATCTTTCGCCTTTCTGCCCGGCCATTGCCTTTGACTTCTCCTGCGCTCTCCCTGACCCTTCTCGCCTCCGATGGCACGCGAAACGACTCTGATTCTGTTCAAACCCGACGGCATTCAACAGGGAATCACCGGCGCGGTGCTCGACCGCTACCTCAAGGAAGGCTTCCGCATCCGCGCCCTCAAGATGCTCCAGGCCAACAACGAATTACTCAACGAGCACTACGCCCACATCACGCACCTCGAATTTTTCCCCGACATCCGGGCCTTCATGCAGGAAACTCCCGTCATCGCCCTGGCGCTGGAGGGGGAGGACGCCATCAGCCGCGTCCGAAAGATTCTGGGACCAACCGACTCCACCGAGGCGGCCCCCGGAACCATCCGGGGTGACTACGGCAGCAAGGACCAGTTCTCCAAGATGCGTAACATCTGCCACGCCTCCGACAGCCCGGAGTCCGCAGCGGTCGAGCTCCGACGTTTCTTCAGCGAGAGCGAAGTATTCGATTAAGAGCGACCTTGGCCTGCCTCGTCGCCAGTGAGGCGGAAGCTGTCGTTGCTCCCTCATAATGATGCGAAAACCCGGCTCTGCAGAGTCGTTCAGCCCTCCGGATGAAGCGAATCCCGGCCCGAGTCGTCGCTACGGACCCGTGCGAACCTGCTGTTTTCCTTCCTTCTGCATTATCACAAGAAACGGTCCTTCCTGCGTCTCCTTTTGCCCCGAAATCACCACGCTTGCACCCTGGTCCTGCAAACCCTCCGCATACTCCAGCACCCCGGCGGCCTCCTCCGCTCCCCCCGGGTGCCCCCGGTAACAAACCACGCTCAGGATACCACTCTCCCGCAGGGTCTCCCAGCCTTCCGCAAGCGCGATCAGGGTCTCATCACGGGTGGTCGTGTGCGCGTGGTCGCTCCCGGGGAGATAACCCAGGTTGAACATCACCACTGCCACGGGACGATCCACGTGCTGCCGCAGCATCGTGTGGCTCCCGTTGACAAAGAACACCCTGCCCTCCTCTATTCCGTTTACCGCAAGACGACACCGCGTGGCAGCGATTGCCTCTTCCTGCACATCAAAGGCAATGACCCGGCCATCCGGTCCGACCAGGCGGGCGAGGAGGAGTGTATCGTGTCCGTTGCCTGCGGTGGCGTCGACAACATGATCACCCGGTCGAACCACTGCCCGTACGGACTGGTGCGCTCGCTCCGTCACTCGCATGTTTGCAACGCTATTCTGCAAAGGCGCGCACATTTAAATCTTTCTCAATCTCGGTTCCCTCGCACAAGTGTGAGGCCAGGCGGCCGGCCACCCCGGGCGCATAGAGAACCCCCTTCGATCCGAGCCCATTAAAGATGACAAGGTCCTCGATCTCCGGATGACGCCCGATGACCGGGCGCCTCTGCCTCACGATGGGGCGCACCCCCGCCACATGCTCCAGCACTTCGCAGGGGAGACTCGTGAACGAGCCTATCAGTTCTTCGATCTGGGCCCGGCCGCTCCTGGTGGTTGTGTCGGTGAGGTCGTCCCAGGAGTAGGTCGCGCCGGCCCGGAAAAGCCCCCCGCCCAGGGGCACGAGCCAGCCGTTGCGACTCACGATGCGATTTTCAGGAAATCCGAGGATCCGCACGGTGAGAAGCTCCCCCTTGGCCCGGCGCTCGGGCAGGAAGCCGAAGGGTCCCGCGCCCAGCCCCGCCGCCCCGGCACAGAGAACGGTAACATCCCCATCCGGCAGCGGTTTCTCCAGATCCACTTCCTGCACCTCAATGAGCCCGGCTTCCCGGAAGTAGCCCCTGGAAGCCTCCAGGAAACGCCGAGTATCGAGCCATCCCCCACCCTGCCAGATCACACCCCCGTGGGGTGCGTGGTAGGGACAGTTTTCCGGTTCCAGGAATTCCGCCACCCACCGGTCCACCACCTCGCGCTTGCGGTCGAAGCGAGAACGCTCGTCGGCATCAGCAAAGAGCCGCACGATCGGAATCTCATGGAAAAACTGTTCCCCGAGAACCATCTCCACACCCCGGTAGAAGGCACGCGCTTCACTCAGAAATTCCTCCAACCGCCAACTGGGATTGAGGTTGCGTCCAGTTACCGGGGTCAACAATCCCGCCGAGATGAACGAGGTGCTCCGTCGATCGCCCCGATGCACGAGGCTAAAGTCCCTGGCCCGGTCCCAGAGTCGCCAGGCCAGGCAAGTTCCAGCCAGTCCCTGGCCAACGATAGTCACTTCTCTGCCCATGAAAGTTGCTCATTCTACTCCGATCTGCACCGGTTTTCCACCTTCACGATAAACGATCCCCAATCCCCGCCTAGAGCGGCCAGATCAGCGGAATAAGCCCGCAGGCCAGCACCCCGACTATGATATTGAGCGGCAGACCGAAGATCACGAAATCCCTGTAGTTATAGCCGCCCGGTCCATAAACCAGCAGATTGGTCTGGTAACCCATGGGCGTGGCCATCGCAGTGGATGCCGCAAAGGCCACCGCCATGATGAAGGGCTCCGGATTGCAGTCCAGCCTGGCAGCCAATTCGATCCCGAGCGGCGCACACAAGACGGCCGCCGGCTTGTTCAGGATGAGAAGGCTCAGCACCGCTGCCATGAAATAGAACACCCAGAGCGTAGCATGGTCGCCCCACTCCCCCGTCACCGCATGAAGGTGCCCGGCCGCAAGTTCGAGGGCACCCGTCTCCTCCATAGCATTACCCAGGGCAATCATTCCGGCAATCAGCACCAGGACTGGCCAGTCGATCGAACGGTAGGCGTCGCTCGGGGAAAGGACCTTCGACAGGACGAGGAAAGCCGCTCCTCCCAGGGCCAGCACACTGATGGGCACCAGGCCGGCCGCGGCAAGAATGACCACCATCAGGATCGTTCCCAAGGCCAGCGGGGCCTTGTGACGCTTGATGACCTCATCGTGCACGCCCTCCAGCAGAATGAATTCGTCCTTTGAGCGCAGGCCCTCCAGCGCCTGGGTCGTGCCCCGCACCAGGAGAACGTCACCCATCCGCAATTCCAGATCGGCAATGTCGCGCTGGTGATGACGCCCACGGCGTTGCAGGGCAAAAACCGAGACATCGAAGCGTTGGCGCAGACCGAGATTCCGGCAACTCTGCCCGATGAGCGGCGACTCGGGCGCCACCATAAGTTCAAAGAGCGTCATTTCCACCCGCTTCACCTCGGGAACATCCTCGTGCATGTCCGGTGTGATGCTGATCGAATGCTCGCGATCGAGTTCCAGAATCTTGTTCAGATCACCCCGGATAAGAAGGATGTCATCCACTCGCAACGGCACCTCCCTCTCCAGCCGCTGGACGCGGTCACCCCGGATCAGCTCAGCCACCTTGATGTCGGCCGTAGCCAGAGGAGTATCCGCCAGCTTCTTCCCGATCAGGTCGGAATCCGGACCGATGCGCACCTGGGTGATGTATTCCTTGGCATCTTCAGCGGAGACCGTGGAAGCGATGGTGGTGCGATTGGGCAGGAAGCGCCATGAAAACAGCAGGAGGTAGCACATCCCGACCACCACGATGGCCACCCCCACCCCGGTGAACTCGAACATCCCGATCTCAAAGCCCACCTCTGCCGCATAGGAAGCGATCAGGATATTCGACGACGTTCCG
>JAAZXD010000107.1 GCA_014240355.1 Roseibacillus sp.
AGGGACTGCTGCAATTACCATACTGCCGGAGTACCTCCCGGCTCTCTGAAAGGCTTCCGCTCCCAAGCACCCGCTCTAATTCGTCGAGAACATCCCGCCCCCCGGTATGAGCGAGGATCCGGTTCGGTTCTCCCTTCCTTCTGCCATACAGATCGCTCACCGCCTTTCCCGCCAACCCTTGCACACTGCGGTGAAGTTTGTTCCTCAACTTTCCCTCCGCATTCACGAAGCGGATCTTTTCCCTCTCCTCAGGCCAATGCAACGTCTGGAAGGCACCGGCCAGGTACTTGCCCTCCCCCGGGACATCCGACCACACGGCCGCGGCCGCACCGTCCCCGAAAAGGCAGAGGCTGATCAGCACTCCGGGATCGTCATCGAGATAAAACGCCGCGGAGCAGATTTCGACCGCCACGGTCGCCACCCGGCTACCCGGGTTGGCCCGCAGGAATCCCTCCGCCGCTCGCAGGGTGGGCACCGCAGCCCCGCAACCCAGTCCGACGACATCATTCAGATAGACATCAGTCCGCATTCCACCCTGTTCAGCAACATGACTTGAGACCCCCGGGCAGATGTATCCCGTGCAGGTACACACGAAAAGCGCATCAAGATTGCTCATCTCTACCCCCGCCTCCTCGACCGCCTTCCCGAGGGCTTCCCCCGCCAGGCGGGGCGCCTCCCTTTCGAAGACCTCATTCAATTCCCCGGCGTTGCAGTCGAACAGCGCCGATAAGTCATCGACCGCGAAATGCCTCTTCTCGATCCCCGAGTCACCGGAGAACACCTTGGTCAGTAAGGCCTGCGATCGCGTCTTGAGCCGCTGTCCTGAGGGTGAACCCTGCAACACCTCCAGACAGTCTTTCTGGGTGTAGGAGTGGGACGGGACAGCCGTGGCTAGAGACTCAAGAAACATGGTAGTCAACGCAGGATACGTGAAAGGGTCCTGAAAGGTAACAGCCCCGAGCGCGCCGCGCCGGCCAGCAAAAACCTTCCGGATTTCGTCAGTAAGAGTGGATGCAAAACGCGTGCTGTAAAGAGACGGCGTCGAAATCTCTTTCGCAAACTCCCCCGGATGTCTCTAAGGACCTCCATCCAGCACACCGTCCCCCCGGCATAACGCCTCAACGGATCCACCGCGATCTCGGCCGCCTCAAAGGCCATCGACATCCCATTCCCGGTAAACGGAGGAATCATGCTTTCGGCATCCCCGAGGGTCAGGAGGCCTCCCGACCCTGCCTGCAATCCGAAGGAAAAGGCACTTACCCCGAGAAAGGATCCTGTATCAGGATCCCCGCCCCGCAGACGTCCGGCCAGATCCTCCAGCCCGTTTTCTGCGAGGCAGTTCCAGAGCAATTCAAGTCCCCGTCCCCCGTAGCGACGGTTGGGGAAAAGGCCGCATACATTCACCCGCCCATCCTCAACCGGAGCCAGTCCGGCATACCCGTGCCGGCCCAAATGCATTTCGAGACCCCGCTGATCAGTCAACTTCCGCACATGCACCTTGAGCCCAATCCATCTGCTGCTTCTCTCCATCTTGCGGCCAGCCGTCCAGACACACCCTTCTCTCACCTCCTCCTTCTGCCGGGAACCGGTATGGAGCTGTCCTCCCAGTTCTTGGAACCGCGTGGCGAGGTCCAGGTCAAGCCGCCGCCTTGAGACCCCCAGGGCGGGCCTCTCCAGTCGTCCCCCGTAAATACGCTCCCCGCCGAGAAACCAGCGCGTCTCCTCATGGAGCGGGACACCCGAAAACAGATCGGTAATTCCCAGCCTCGTAAGTGTTTCCTCTCCCGCCCCATTGATGAATTCCCCGCACACGCGATGCCTTGGATACTGCCCCGCCTCGTGCAGGATCACCGGTACCCGGGCCCGCCGGAGGGCGATTCCCAGCGACAGTCCCGCCAAGCCCCCACCCACGATAGTCACCTCCTTCATCGGCGCCTTGCCAGGAGTCGATACCCTCCCGTCAACGTGGTTGTTTCCTTCACCTCCCACTCGTTTCCCAGTCCCAGTGCCAGGGGTAACTCCCCCGGCAGGAACCCCGCACGAATACTCGCGATCATGTCATGGCGCGTCACTTTTCCTACGAAAGGGATCAACCCATAGCCTTCAGCAAGAGCCCACCGGGAACGTAGAGGCTCAACGAAGGCCAGAAGGTCCGATCCGGCGATCCGCCGACCCAGTCGGCACAGCGAGTCTTCCTCAAAGTGATGCAGCACAAACGTTCCCACCACCACTCCGTTTATCAAGCTCTCCCCTTCAAGAAAATCTCCCTGTTGCCAGGACGCCATCTCGGACAGGCCAGCAGGTCGAGGCGCAAGGTCATACCCTCGGGAACGAAACCCCTTCGCTGCCAACCTGCCGGTCAGGCATCCATCCCCCGCCCCAAGTTCATGAATCTCCGTTTCCGAAGGAACATTGGACAGACAGGAAAGCATCCAGCGGGCATTGCCCATGAGCGCATTGATGCGACCCAGGTCCCTGCGACTCCGCTGCGCCTGCACGTCATCGGGAGACAAGGAATCCAGGATTTCGGGAGTAACCTCACGGGGGAGCACGAACGATCTTCGCCCGATATGAATGTATGGCAACACCGCGATGAATAACCACGGAGAGCCGAAACTTATCAGTTTCGCCTGACCACAAACCGGACGAACCCGGTGGCAGCATCACCGGGAAGAGGATAGCCCAGATCAAGCGTCCGACGTCCCTCCGTATCCCGAATGTCATTTTCAACCATACCAGCAACCGCGCTCCAGGACCTCAGATCGCTCGACATCTGGGCCTCTACGATGGTCGCCGGATCACTCGTCAATCCACTGATTGTCAAGCGGATGAATCTCCCGTCAATTCGGAGGTTGGAGATTGGCGGACTACCGCTGGCTCGGCGAGGATCGCTTCCGAAGGCAAACTCGACCAGGTTCCCCGCCCCGTCACCGTCCGGGTCGGCAAGGTTTCCCCAAACCGTTGCTTCCAAGCCCGGATCGCCCATCTCAGCCGCGAAATATATTTCCCGCCAAACATCAAGCTGGGAGGTCGGCCCCCCAATCAATTGGGCGATCGGCACCGTGCGGTCCGAGAATTTCACGAACTCGATCCCGACCAGGGTATCGGAACCGTCCCGCCCGGGAGCGCTGTCGACGAGAGTAATCCGTCCCCCCGCGCCCCCTGCGACAGCATAGTCGACCCGCTTGCCACGGAAGACCGCGGTGTCCTCCCCCCCCGCTCCATCGAGGACGTTGTTGCCCTGATTACCGGTTAGAGTGTTGTCCCGGGCATTCCCGGTCAGGTTCGAATCACGGGTTCCGACCAGTCTCGCCTTCAGAAGATACTGCGAGTGGTGGGTGTAGGCCCTGGCCCGGTCAAAGGTCATCCTAAAGGTGCCCGTGAAGTCCGGGTCGATCCGGGCCTCGTAGGTCAGATGCTCGGGAAAGAACTTCCCCATCAGGGACCAGCCCATGGGATCCTCCCTCCTGATCTCGTCCCGGGTCTTGGCAATGTATTCCCCCCACATCCCGAGGGATGCACGCTCTGTCCACGCGCCCCACAAGCCGTAGTAGCTGTCTATCAAACTGGCCAGATACTCCTGTGTGAGGCTGTTCTCAGCCGCGAGGTCGTCATACCACTCGCGATCCCGGCGCGCTCCCAGCGGCCAGATCTGAAAATTGTCCGCCATCGCATTATTGGTGGCCCGGCGGATCTCCGCCTGATAGGCGGGCAGCACCCCGGGCTGGGTATTTCGTCCGTCCACCCCGATCCCGGTGTCATGCACGAGGTGCAGGATCTCCTCGAAGGTTGCATCCCGGTGGTCGTAGTCCTGTTCGATGTACCACCGGTGTCCCTCGACCTGCATCTCGTTCTGGTAGAGGGGCTGGGCCGGAAGGTTGGGTTCATTGCCCTCCGAGTGGGTCCCGTTGACCAGCATCAGCATGGCTTCATTGGCAGCCATCCGGTTCCCCAGCGCGGCCTTGGCAGCACCAAACTCGGAACCCGGCACATCGGTGAGGAACATTCTCAGGACCTCCCGGGCCCGCACGATCTGGCCCTCGCTGATCCGCGACTGGGCGATGATATGAATCGCCTTCTCGTTGGCGGTGATGACCTTCGTGTAGCGGTTGAACCGCCGGAATGCCCTCGGAAGCCCCTTGGGCATGGCCACGATCCCTTCCGGGGCCGCACCGATGTCGATATCGTCGGGAAGATCCTGCGCCCTGGACGGCCTCATGAAGAGACTAGTGAGAACCAGCACAACGAACCACAACCCCATGAACCGTGAATGAAGGATGCCTCTGATCACGATCGTCAAACTAGCAGCACTCACCCGATCCGTCGAGCAGGTGCTCCCCCTTCCGGTCAGACATTGTTTCAGATCCTCCCTTCCGCATCGGGACCCGGAAACTAGTGACCTGCCTGCTCAAGTGGACTGCCCATACCGGGTCAGGAGGTTCCGTCCCCGCTCCGTTTCCCATGCCTGCTTCTGCATCAGGAGGTTCGGGAGCTTGGGCTGCAGCGGATAGGTCCGGTGGAAGACCCCGGTTGCCGATCCCGAAAGTGGCGGCACGATCCACGACCACTCGGCCTGCACCTCACATCCGGCCTGCTCTTCACGACCACAGAAGCTGAGAAATTCCCTCGAGGCCTGGTGGTGATCAACCAGTCTCACCCCGTCCCGCTCAAACGAATGCAGCACGGCCTCGTTGAGAACAACGAGGGCGCGATCTTTCCACAACCGGGACCTGTCGCAACCCAGTTCGAGCTGCTCCCCTATGACCGGAATCAGATTGTAGCGCTGCTCATCTCCCAAGTTGCGTGATCCGATCTCCGTACCCATATACCACCCATTGAAGGGAGCGCAGGGATACAGTTCCCGGCCAGTCACCAGGAGCATATCCGAAAGCGCTGGAAGAGCATACCACCGCAGCCCGAGCTTCTCAAACCAGGGATAATCAGGATGAGCCAGAGCCACCTCCATCACCACCTCCCGGGGAAGCTCCCGCACCAACAATTGATCTCCATACTGGATCACGAGGGGGAGCAGGTCAAATTTCCCGGGCGAGGACGGAGGAACCCAGCCGAGGTCACACGCAATCCCCGTGAATTTCACATTCATCGGGTCCCCCAGCACGGAACCGTCGGGTCGGCGGTAGCCGGCGTAGCGGACGAGTTGGTGATTCCAGACCCGGATCTCTTGCTCGGGATCCTCCCACCGCCCAAAGACGGTCTGGGTGGGGATGATCCTGCCGCCATTAGTCGCCCGACGGAGATGTTCCACACAGGCATCGAAGATCGAGTCCAGGTCCGTTACCCCACGTGCATCGACCACCTGCAGGGACTGCCAGTGCAGGCGCCCGATACAGCGCACCGATTGCCTCCATGCTTCCCGGGCCTCATCCTCAAGGGAGAGTTCCGGCCCCTGGTCACTGCAGAGAAGCGCTCCATCTGAGACCACATCCCAGTGCCGGGTGTGGTCCAGGGCCATCGCTCCTTGTCCGAACGGACAAGAGCCACTTGACCCGTCCGACTTCTCCGGAACCGGGAGCGAATTGCTCCGACGCTCAGTATTTTTCATCAACTTGAATTTAAGGCCTTTTCTCGCGTCTTTATAATCGTTAGATGATTCATGAACATTGAATGAAACGATACTCTATTGAGACGGAGGTCTCAGGAATCAGAGCCTCTTCCGATCTGGCTTAGACATACCCGATTTGATTTCCTTCTTCAATGAGCCGTCTCGGTGTCCTTACATTCCTCGCCTGCGCGTTCAATTGCCAGGCCCAACTGAAAATGGAATCCCTTCCCGGGGACGGGATATGGGTCGATCCGCGATTCGAAAAAACCAACCCGGAAAACCGGATCCGGGCCGTGGTCTGGTTTGAGAGGCAGTTCCTGGGAGACGGTAGCGCCTTCCTGCGCCGTGCGAAGGAGTTCGACGGAACTGGCCGGATCAAGCTCCGTACTCAGGTCCTCACCGCCCTGAAAGCCGCCAGCGAATCCTCCCAGAAGGCCGCACAGGAACAACTCAGCATTCTTGTCGAAGCCGGGACCATTTCATCCCCCCAGTATACCTGGATCGTCAACGGTTTTACCTGCACCACCACCAGCAGGGGCGTGGAGAAACTGAAAGCCGTCCCCGGGGTGAAGAAGATCTTTCACGGGGGACCGGTCCGCCGGTTCAATTCCCCTCCGGCGCAGGAGAACGGACCGGAAGAGGGCAAGGCCAGGGCTCCCGCCACCCTCAAGCTGGATCCCTTCGACCCCGCTCAGAACAATCCTCTCTGGTACATCGGGAAACTGAAGGTCGAACGGGTCTGGAAGGAGCTCGGGATCACCGGGAAAGGCACCCTCAACGTGATCCACGATGGCAATTTCATCCACTCCCCCTGGATCGACGGGACTCTCCATCGCAACCCCGGCGAGAAAGAGAACGGACGGGATGATGATGGTAATGGACTGGTGGACGATCTCCATGGCTACGATTTCACCCGTGACACCGGCAACCTGACCCGCCGCACCCTGCCGCCCGGCCGCCCCCACCCTTCGGTCCTGCACGGACACCAGTGCGTCTCCATCATCTGCGGCCGCGGCTCGGAGGGCTATCCGGTGCAACCGGGCCTGGCCCCGGAGGCAAGGTGGGCCGGGGTCATCGCCATGAGCAACATCGAGCAGGCCGTACAGTGGGCCATCGAGCAGGGGGCCGACACCTACAGCATGAGCTTCTCCCGCCCCAACCTGGGCAACTACCGCTCACACTGGCGCAAGCTGATGGAGCACGGAGCCTTCTGTGGGGTGCATTTCGTCTCCGGGGCGGGCAACTTCGCCCGGGACCAGCCCGTCCCGGTCCAGATGCGCGTTCCCGAGGACATTCCTCACGCCGTCTTCGCGGCGGCGGGCGTGCAGCGCGACCTGAGCCGGACCCCCTTTTCCAGCCAGGGTCCGGTCGAATGGAAGACCGAGCACTACCGCGAGGGACGGGTCAACAAGCCGGAAGTCTGCGCCTTCAACTTCCGGGTTCCCCTTCTCTCTCCTCCCGGAGGCAAGCCCACCACCACCTGCAGTGGCAACTCTTTTGCCGGTCCCATGTTCTGCGGCACCATCGCCCTCATGCTCTCCGCCAATCCCGAACTGAAACCCTGGGAGACCCGCGAAATCATCATCAGGACCGCCACTGATGTGGCTGATGAAGGATTCGATTTCCAGACCGGCCACGGCCTGATCAATGCCTTCGAGGCCGTGAAAATGGCAAGGGCGCGGAAGTGATCCCGCAGGACCCCCGTTTCTACCCGGGCACCCCTCCCTCACCTGGTCGCCAAACTGACTCGGTTGCTTGAATTACCCGGCAGGAATTCCCCGGTCTCCGACAGAGGAGACCAAGGCCAGATAACTGACTGAAACCTGGTGAAAGCGTTTGTGAGTCATCCAGAAGACCGCGCATCGTCATCGTAAGATCAACCAAGGGATGCCATTTCCTCTGAATCTTGTTGCCCAATGGGCCTGTCTTCATCTTTGTTCGTAGAGGCCATGACCAATTCATTCATCATCCATTGGAAACTTCCTGGCATTCGGCTCCGGACTTTTCCCGAAAGCTCCCGGATAGGAATTTTCTCTCACTCCAGTTCCCTGAAGGCTCTCTTTATTCTTGTCGCCATGACCATGGTGAGCATCCCGGCTGATGCCGATGTCCGCCTGCCGCGAATATTCGGGGATCACATGGTCCTTCAGCGTGGAATGAAGTTGCCGGTCTGGGGCTGGGCTGATGCGGGAGAGAAACTCACCCTCACGTTGAAAGGCAGGGGCCTCGACATCAAGGTCGACACCACCGCCGACGGTGGCGGAAAGTGGAGGTGTGAATTGCCTGTGCTCAAGGCCGGCGGCCCCTACGTGATGGCCGTGACCGGCAACAATGCGATCACCTTCAACAACGTGATGGCAGGAGAAGTCTGGTTGTGCTCGGGGCAATCGAACATGGAGGTTCCTGTTGGCCTGATGAACGGAGCCGCATGGTGGAAAGGTGTTCTTGACTACCAGCAGGAACTGGCCTCCGCCAGCAACCCAAAGCTGCGTCTGTTCAAGGTCGCCACCACCTGGCAGCGGGCTCCGATACCGGATGTCAACGGGACATGGGCGGTGTCCTCTCCCACGGCGGCTGCCGGCTTTTCCGGCACCGGGTTCTTCTTTGGCCGGAAACTCGTCAAGGATCTCGATGTCACCGTCGGGTTGATCGCGGCGGCGGTGGGAGGAATGCCCATTGAACAGTTTTCACCGCATTCGGGGCAGGCCTTCTGGTATAACGGGATGATCGCCCCGGTCATACCCTATGGGATTCGGGGGGCAATCTGGTACCAGGGCGAGACGAATTTCTGGGCAGGAGACCGGGCGAATTACTTCGATAAACAGAAGGCCCTGATCGATTCCTGGCGACAGATCTGGAAACAGGGTGATTTCCCCTTCTACCTCGTGCAATTGGCTCCCGGGCTGGGAGACCCTCTGCCGCTGTTCTGGGAAGCGCAGGCCCGCACCCTCAGCGTCAGGAATACGGGAATTGTCTCCACCAACGATATCGGCGGAGACCCGGTTCACCCCCGGGACAAACGCGGAGTCGGCGAGCGCCTGGCCCGCTGGGCCCTCGCCAAGGACTACGGGCGGAAGATCGCTTTCAGCGGCCCGACCTTCAAGTCGATGAAGGTCGAGGGACACATGATCAGGGTGAGCTTTGACCATGTCGGTTCCGGTTTGAGAGCGCGAAACAATGAACCGATCAGTGGCTTCGAGATCGCCGGAGATGGGAAGTTCTTTCCGGCCAAGGCCTTGATCGATGGCGAGACCGTGCTGGTGGCAAGCAAGAAGGTTCCCAGGCCTTCTCTGGTCCGTCTCGGCTGGCACCATTTGTCCAACACCAATCTGCAGAACAGGGCCGGTCTCCCGGCCTTTCCGTTCCGGACCGGCAGCAGCGCCCCGGAAATCGGCGGAAAGAGGCTCTTCAAGAAATCCTCCACCGTCACACTGAAGGCAATGGAAGGCAATGGGAGCATCCACTATTCACTCGATGGTTCCCTGCCGGACAAAACATCACCCGTCTACACCAACCCCATTGAGATCAGCAAGACCACTGCCATTCGCGCCAGATTCTACCGGGGCGATGGCATCATGAGCAGTGTCACCGAGGCGATCTTCAGCAGGGCTGAACCCCGCAAGCATGGGACCAAGACGCTCAACCTGGGAGTCC
>JAAZXD010000108.1 GCA_014240355.1 Roseibacillus sp.
TCATGGGCGGAGAGGACGGCCTCCTCGATCTCTACATCGACGGGGCATTCGACGCCCAGTTCAACTACTCCGGCATCCCCGCCTTCACCCCCGACACCACGACCATCGGCGGGATCCTGCGGGGTTCGGACTGCTGCAACTTCAATGGCAGCATCGATGATGTCAGCTTCTGGGACGAAGAACTGACCGCCGACGACGCGGCTGCCCTGGCCGCGGGCACCTCTCCTCCGCACCTGCGCACCCCGGCCGAGGACAGCGACGGAGACGGTCTCCCCAATGAGTGGGAGGTCCAGCACGACCTCGATCCCAATGACGACGGAACCAACGATGAGTTCAATGGCCCCGATGGGGATCCCGACAACGATGGTTCCACCAATGCCGAGGAGTTTGCGAACAGGACCGACCCGAGAAATTCCGACTCCGATGGGGACGGCTCCAACGATGGCGACGAAGAGACCGCTGGGACGAACCCGAATCAGGGCGACACCGACGGGGACGGCCTGAGCGATGGAGAGGAAACCACCTTGGGAACTGATCCTCTGGCCAGGGATTCCGATGGAGATGGCTTCTCCGATGGAGACGAGGTGGAGGCCGGCACCAATCCCAACGTCCCCGACACCCTCCCGCTGGCAGACCTCCTCAGCGCCTACTGGCCCCTCGACGAGACCGATGGGGTGACCACCCCGGATCTGGGACCCGATGGCTACGACATGGAACTGCGCAACATGGATGCCTCGAACTTCGGCCCCGACGAGGGACGCATGGTGGCCACCTTTGATGGCTCCAATGAAATGCTCGCCCACATCCACACGGCAGGAGAGAACCTCCCGATCTCCCAGCATCCGGCCTACACTATTTCGATGTGGGTCAAGATCACGGGCCAGGGCCAGAATGATCTTCGCTTCTTTGCCGAGGCCTCGACCAACAGCAACGACCCGCTCCTGAACCTGGGCACCCGGAACAATGGTTCGGATAATACCATCGATGTCTACCTGCGTGACGCGGGGACCCCCAACCACCAGTTCTCCAATGACCAGTGGCTCGACGGAACCTGGCGCCATATCGCATACACCCACAGCGATACTGACCAGAAGATTCAACTCTATGTCGACGGAGTGCTCGACCGCGACGACTGGGCCTTCAAGGATATCAATTCCGCTCTTAACACCACCACCATCGGCGGCATCCTGCGAGCCAATCCCAGTCACTTGGTCGCCGGAAAAATCGACGAAGTGTCGTTGTGGAAATCCGTTCTCCCACCAGCCACCATTGCGGAACTCGCGACCGTGCCCACCGTCCTCGATCTTCTCGATCCGGTCAGGCTGCCCCTCCACGTCAGGGAAGACGCCAACGAGCTTGTCCTTGAGTGGGAGAGCCTGCCCGGAATGTTCTATGTCCTGCGGACCAGCACGGACCTGTCCGCGGAGCTCTCCACCTGGGAATCGGTGAATGCGCCGGGATCGGTGGAAAACAATGGCGTGTTCGAAATTGCGGGCACCCCCCCTCTCAACGTGCACTCTCTCCCGTTCCCGGCCGATCCCACGCGCTTCTACCGCGTGCAGCAATTCCCCCTCCCGCCGGTCACGCTTTTTGACGACGACCTCGAGGGCAACACCGACGACTGGACGACGGTGGTCAACGACGGAGCAGGCGACACCCGGTGGACCCTGGGAACCCCCGGGGGCAGCACGGGCCCGATCAGCGGTGCCGGCGACTCCCTCAATGCCTGGTGCACAAACCTGGGGGACTACGGTCCAAACGCCGACATCTCTCTCCGTTCACCCGCCATTGACCTGACCGGGGTCGCCTCCGCCAAACTGACCTTCCAGGCCTACCGCGACGCCGATGGCTTCGCCGACACGGCCACCGTCCGCTTCCTGAGAGCCTCCGACCTCACTCCACTAGGTGAGGCTGTCCTCATGGACATGACCGAGTTCGATTCTGACTGGAAGACCTTTCAGATCGAAATCACTCCCGAGGCGATCGGAGAGTCCATCCTCATCGAGTGGAACTTCCTCAGTGACAACAGCGCCGATGCCTTCAGCGGCCTCTCCATCGACAACATCCTCGTTTCCGACTGACTGGAGAGCTGCCGGTCCGGCTTCTCATCGGTCATTGCAAGATCGCGTCAAATCAGTTCGTATTCCCGCCATGATGAAAACCGCACTCACTGCCCTCCTGGCCGTCATGCTTCTGGCCCTCACCGGACCAGCCTTGTTCGGTGACAAAGACAAGGCCGCCGCATCGGACGCCAGGGAGAAAAAGAAAGTCGTCTTCATGGCCGGGCACCGCAGCCACGGCTACGATCAGCACGAGCACCGGGCCGGCTGCCTTCTACTCGCCAAGCAACTCAACAAGCACATGGGGGACACCCTGGACGCCGAGGTTCACCTAGCCAAGGGCTGGCCCGGCAATGCCACGGAGCTGGAGGACGCGGACTGCGTCATCTTCTACTGTGATGGCGGGGGCCGCCACATGGCCAACCAACACCTTGAGGGTCTTGACGTCAAACTCAAGGACGGCTGCGGCCTCGTCTGCCTTCACTACGGAGTGGAAGTGCCCAAGGGTAAGTCCGGGGACAAGTTCCTCAGCTGGATCGGGGGCTACTTCGAGGGAAACTGGTCAGTCAATCCCCACTGGGACGCGGACTTCAAGGAGCTGCCCAAGCACCCCATCACCCAGGGGGTCAAACCATTCAAGATTCGCGATGAATGGTACTTTCACATGCGCTTCCAGGAAAAAATGAAGGGCGTCACCCCCATCCTCTCCGCTCATCCGCCCGCCAGCACCATGAAGCGGCGGAACGGATTCCACTCAGGCAATCCCCATGTCAAGGCCGCCCTTGAGCGAGGCGAGATCCAGCACATGGCCTGGGCCTACGAGCGCCCCGATGGGGGCCGCGGGTTTGGCTTCACCGGCGGACACTTTCACCGTAACTGGGGCCACGACGACTTCCGCAAGATTGTCCTCAATGCCATCACCTGGTGCGCCAAGGCCGAGGTTCCCGCAGACGGCGTTCCTTCCGACAAGATCACGGAAGCAGACCTTGACGAAAACCAGGACTATCCGAAGCGGTAGGAACAGACCAATTGCATTCCTCGACCATGAAAAGGCCACCCCTGTGGGTGGCCTTCTTCAATTCATGGACGACCTGCTCTACTTCTTCTTCCCCTTGATCTGCAGGTCGTGGATCGACCAGTGCTTGCCGTTCGCGCTGCCCTTCTGGGTAATGCGTATGATCTTCGCTTCCACAAGCGGCAGGCCAATAACCGTCACCGGACCATTTCCGGAGCCTTTGGCGAGAGCCTTGCTCCACTCGCCGTTTGCCATCACAACCACCTCGTATTCCCGGGGGTAATCGTCGGTAGAGGGAGCCGCATCGAGAATGAGTTCACTGACCCTGGACACTTCCGGCAACTCGATCTGGAACCACTCCCCGCCCCGTTGCGTCCGGCCCGAGGACCAGCGGCTGCTCCTGTTGCCGTCGATCGCGTTCCTGGCATCTCCTCCTCCATTACTCGCACTGAGTTTCCACGACTTGCGGTTGACCAGTATCGGAGGATCGAGAGCCTCAAGTTCCGGGAGGGTGAAAGGGGTGCTGCGACCCTTGGTCTCCTTCCGGATGGCGGCCACGAAATCCGTGGTGATTGGCGCCGCCTTGTTGCCAAAGCTGTTGCGTATGTAGGTGGCGATATCGGCAATCCACTGATCATCCTGTGAATTCATGGGTGCCATCACCCCGGGATAGGTCTTTCCGTCGAGGGGCCCGGTGAGGCCGTGCAGGATGGTGCGAATCATCGTGCTCCCACTTCCGATGATACGCGGAGCCTTGATCATCGAAGGGGCCAGGGTCTGGCCAGGCTTCCCGTCGGGCACGGGCATCCCCTTCCCGTCGGCCCCGTGGCAGGTGTAGCACAGCTGGGTGAAGATCACTTTCCCTTTCTCCATGGAACGGGCGAGCTGCGCATTTTTCCTGCGGGCCTCGGCGGCGGCCCGGGCCTGGGCCCGCATACTGGCGCTCTTGCTCACGACGGCCTTGACCGCATCGTTGCCCGGAAATGCCTTGGCGACCTCGTCCGCGAGGACGAGCAGCTCCTCGTTGCCCGTTCCGCTGAGAACGACCGAATTGATCAACTGGGTGGCCACCTCGGGATTGGGATTCCCGCTCAACTCGCCCAGTTGCAGGATCGCAGAGACTACCTTCGGATCACCGTCCCCCATGAGAGGCTCGCCCACCCGGAGGGCCTGGACCTTGCCCATGACGGAAGCATCCCGAAGTGCTGCCGCTACCGTTCCGGCATCCACCGCCCCGATTCCCTCCAGGGTCCAAAGCGCGTTGGAGCGACCCAGCTCCGTCTTGCCCTTGAGCGCAAGCTCCTTCAGGGCGGGGATCACAGAATCGCGGTCCTTCCGGAGGATGATGAGCTTCTTGGCGGTGTCCCGCCACCACCCGTTGGGGTGGGAGAGGTGCTTCACCAAGTCTGCCGTCTTCTCCTCCAGCATGCGCGGCTGGGGCCCCGGCTTGAAGTCCTTATGGACGAGCCGATAGATGCGGCCCTTGCCGACATTCTTGTCGAGCCCCCACTTGTCGATGATACCACGCAGGTAGCTTCCCGGGCGGGTCCAGTTCCCCTGCTGGATGATCCCGCGGTGCATGTCGACGAAGAGCATGCGACCGTCTGGGGCCGTTTCCGCCCAGAGCGGACGGAAGTTAGCATCGCGGGTACGGATGAACTCAGACCCGGGATACTTGTTTGTCAGCACCGTCTTGGCGTCCCTGCGCTCCACGGAAGCCCGCCGGATGAGGCGACCCACTGGTTCAGGAATAAGAAGGTCGCCCCGGATATCCTCGGGAAGCCGGTCACCACGAAAGACCCCCTGGCCCGCACAGCCGGTCATATTATTGAGTCCGCCATTGGAACCCACGCGACCGCGGCCACCCTGCACATCCGGAATCTCGGCAATGGGAAAAACCCTGCGAAAGTCCCGGGCGGTCTGGCCCGGCAGGTCCAGCATGCCGTAGACAGGCGGTTGCTGAAAGAAGAAGGCGGGATTCTCTCCGCCCCCGGTTGAATAGTAAAGGCGGCCCCAGTCATCCTGAGTCAATCCCCACTGGCCGCCCCCCCGGGGGATGCGCTGCATTTCCAGTTTTCCGTCCGTGAACCGGTAGCGGCGGTTCTCATAGGTGATGTAGATCCAGTTATCCAGGGCCCAGATCAGTCCGCTGGGCTGGTGTTCCATGTTGCCGCCCCGCCTGCCCCCTTCGTAGATCTTCACCTTCTCGTCAGCAACCCCGTCGCCGTCCGTATCCCGGTAGTTCCACAGATCGAGCGTGTTGGTCACGTGCACCATCACCCGGTCGTCGAGGGGCAGAACCGCCCGGGGAAGAAGGAGATTGTCTATGAAGACACTGTGCTTGTCATAGATGCCGTCTCCATCGGTATCCTCATGACGTGAGATCCGGCTCCTGGGCTCCTGTTCACCGCCGGCATCAGCAGTCTGCATGTAGGTTCGCATCTCCACCACGTAGAGAACACCGTTGCCGTCAAAGGCACAGGCCACCGGTTCTTCGATATGCGGATCACTGAGGACGAGTTCCAGCGAATAGCCCTCCGGCAGTTCAATCGACTTGTGAGATTCCTCCACACTGAGGAATCCCCGCTGGTAAATGGTTTCGCCCGGTTTCGCGCCGGAGGTGGTTGCTCCTGATGCCAGGGCGAAGACGCAGGATACCAGCAATGCTTTTGTTCTCATGGGAAACTTCATCAATCTGGAATAACTAAATGACACACGTAGTTAGGGGATGGTCCCCGCGAAGACAATCCGTTCTTTGATCGGAATCAAGCACTTCTATCAGGGACCTAATTGGTACTTCCGACAGGTTAAGGAGTTTTCCTCACAATCATTCTGGAAAATCCGGGCTGTCGGCAATTTTTCTGGAAGAATAGTCCTTGTCCCCCTAGGCCTTCACCTGCCAGTAGCGCAAACACTATAATGAGATCACTTGCTGTTCGATTTTTCGGAAACATTGCTCCCTCGTTTCCCTGCAAGCCCCTCACCTGTCTCCTCTTCACCCTGTCCGGACTCTTGTCGCATGCCCTTGAAGAAGAGATCTCCTCGATCGCGATGGCAGACACCCTCCCGGCCATTCTCGACGCAGACCTGAACGACGCCGATTCCAATACTCAAAGGCACGGATTGGCGACCGATGTCACGGTCACCATTTCACGGAATTTTCTTTTGGAGCCCGGCTTCCGTGCAACCTACTTCCTGATATACAGGATCGAGAACAGCGCGGGCGACCCGGTCAAACTGGCGCCCGGAGGGGTTTACGAGAAGGCCACCGAGCCCTTCAGTGTGGACCTGACATTCATCCCCTCTAAACAGCAGGAGCTGGTTCTCTATCCCGACCCAGGCTCCACGCTCGATCCCACTGAGACCTACCGGGTGACTGTCGACCTGATCAGAGAGGACCCGGATACCCTGGTAGACCAGGACAGCACGCCCCTCATCAACATCCTCCATTTCACCAACAAGACCAGCGGCGACGCAGAATGGAATATCCGTGGAATCATGCCGACCCTTCGCTGGGAGCAGAAATTCATGGTGGATTCCGACCCGGAAAACAACGCCTTCCTGGTGGATCTGGAAGTGGCCTACGGACGCTACGATGACTTCCGTGACCCCATCGGCAATGTCAACACCTCCATCACAGCCGACTTCGACCTTCTCGACAGCGACGGCAACTCCGTTCCCTTGGAAGACGACGGCATTGTGATCAAGGGGTGGGACGCAGATTCCTACGAAAATTCCAGCGGACGCCCGCTGCCGTTTCCCAACACAATCAAGCTCAACGACTACGAGCTACGGCCACTGGAGCAACTTGACTGCGTCAATAACACCTACCGGCTACGCTGCAGCATCAGGCACATTGAGGACGAGAACGGCACAATATTCACGGACGCTCAGCACACCCTCCCGGCCGAAACCCTGCTTCATTTCAACGGCAACCTTCTCTGGGGATCCTTTCTTACGACCTTCGAGGGCCTGACCGACGTGCCCCTGCCCAATGCTGTCATTCCGCCCACCCATATCGACACCTCCCTCGTCATCTCGAGCGGAAATGGTATTCTCCCGGGTAATGCCGCCCATGCCTTTGGTGATGGATTGACCCCGCTCGACGTTGAGCTGCAGCCCGATGGGAATGCGGAGGTGGTGCCGCCCCAGTCCCTCAGCGTGTTTCCTGCTGGCGACCCGGGTGGCATAGCGGAACAGGCCCTGGGAGGGACAAAGGTGACCTACCCCACAGGGGTCACCCTTAGATCCCCCAACGGACCGGAAGCCCCCAGAATCAGAATTCACCTGCCCCAGGGCCTGGGCTACATTCGCGATTACCCCGGCTCTCCACACCGCGGAGAGGGAACGTATTTAGGCGTCGGACCTTTCCCTCTCACTGCCAGCCTCAAGCCCACCGAGGATCTGGACTTCAACCTGCCCCCGGATGCTGCCATCTTCGACGAGTCCCATCCCCTCGTCTTCCGCACCGGCCACTTCATCCTTACTCTGGACGGGGCTCTGGTGTTTGACACCCACAACGCAAACTACATCCACGACGAGGCCCTCAACCTCCTCGAGGGTCTGGATGACGGGGTCCTGGAGGACCCTGTCACCATGCGGGAGCGGCTTTCCAACGACCAGTACCTCCGGAAAATCCAAGTCCCCGCCGGAAGCGTCCACAAGTGGACGACGGCCCCGGACAAATCCGCGCGCCTGACCGGAGAGATCAAGGTGAAATCTCACGACTTCAAGGCTCACTTCCCCGTCAACACCCGGATAAGATTTTCCAATGACAGCCTCCTCGCCTATTCCAACGGTCAACCGGTCAGTGCTGTTTCCGGACTCACCAACGCTGTCAGCGTCGAGGTGCCCTACAGCCAGGATTGTCCCCACCCGGATGATCCCTGCCCGGGCAATGGTGAAGTCCTGGTCGAACTCAAGCCGGATGGAGACCTCCTTACCCAGACCCCTTCCGGCGGCCTCTGGCGTAAGGGCTCCGTAGCCGATGTTGCGCTCAAGTGGGGAGCACGCGGAGACGGCAACGGGAACGTGGTCAACCCCGCCCACGAAACCGATTCCTTCAATGCCGGCACCTTCTTCATGCCGGGCTACCAGCTCTACGCCGAAGACAATCCCGTCCTCAACCATCAGGTATTCGGAAAGGATGGCGGTGCCCACGCTCCAGGCGCGCTGCTCCTGGCCGGTTTCAATGAGGAGCCTGACAATCCCGGAAACTTCCATCCCACCAGCGACAAATACGTCAGGGGGGACGGATCCTACGGAGGTCTCAACTTCATGGTGACTGCTCCGGGCTTCAAAGGGCTCTCCCGGCTCGGGGGAGATCCCACCGGATTCGCATACGAGTTGCTGGAAACCAACAATTCCTCCAAATACTACATCAGGATGGGTGGAGTGAGCGGCCGGCACGTGGCCCGCAACGGAACCTGGAACGATCCAGTCGCCATTTACGGATTTGATTTCGATTTCACCAGCTACCAGCTGGCCATGATCGACAGCCACCTCAATAACCCGGAAGGGAGCTGGGTGAACGGTGGGATCAAGGTCTCCGGCTACTCCAACTTCAGCCAGGGGTTCACCGGCCTGACCATGAACTGTCTGGGTGAGCTTACCGGAGCCGACATCGATCCCAATGACGTGGGCGACAAGAACCTTACCTATTGGAACAGTGTCTTCCAGCCAAGGTTTGTCTCCTTTTCCACGCAGGTGAACAACCCCGGCCAGTGCCCGCTGGAATTTACAGCCGTCCTTGTCATGGGAATTCAGACCGAAGTTGCCCACATCCCGACCACTCTTCATGGGGTTTTCGGCTTCTGGCCCGACGGAAACCTTGCCACCCCGGCCGACAATTTCAAGAGCAACAATGCTACGGGAGATCCCATCACCTCCGAGCTCAGCCTCCCCGCACAAGTGAAACTTGAGGGGCCAAACCAAGACTACAACTTGGTTCCCACCGGCACGCTACGCTTCAACAACCCGGATTCCTCCGGGCACGCCCCCAACACCGCCTCCGGATTTGTGACATGGGGTGCCACTCTCGACGTCCCCTACTTCGAGGACTTTCAGCTACAGTGTATTACCAGCGCCCCACCCACTCC
>JAAZXD010000109.1:0-7074 GCA_014240355.1 Roseibacillus sp.
CGGGACGTGCGGTGGTAGATATCGAGCACCTGGGGCTGGCCAATATTCTGGCTGGCCGCGAAATTGTACACGAGTTCATCCAGCACGAAGCCAACGCGGCCAATATCTCATCCTTTCTTGAGAGCGTGATGACCGACGAGCTGCGGTGGAGGGAACTTGAGCGCAATCTGCTGGGCGCGGCAGCCAGGCTGGGCGGCGGAGGAGCAGCGAAGATTGCCGCCCGGGCCATTGTGGACCTGTTGGAGGAACAGAGTGATGGCGCCTGACTACGGGGACGGGATTCCTGAAGAGCGATCCAGGCCGAACCCGGTCTGGAAGATCGCGATGGTGAGCGCGCCCGCCTTTCTCCTTCTTTCCACCGCCTGGGCCCTCTGGATCTGGTGGAAGAAATCGCAGGATGATTCGGTCGATCCGCGCCTTGCGCTGGTCTCTGTCGCTGCCGAGGTGGAGGAACTGGAGGACAGCTTGCACAAGCTCTCCCAGGTTCTCGGACCCCGCGATTGGGAGTCGGTGGAGGGCCGCATCAACATGCGCCGGGCCATCGCCTTCATCGACGGCACTCTCAGCCCCCGCAACTACGGATTCGCAGTGCGGAAAGGGGAGCAATTGGCTCATGCGGGCGAACGATGGCCGACGGTCTGGGTCGATCTGGTCGGAGTGGGCGATCCAATGCGGATCCTGCTCGTCAACGCAGCCTACGACCGGAGCGACGCGGCGATTGCCCTGGTTCTCGCGGTAGCGCGGGATCTGCGGGACGAGGAATTCGGCCCCACTATCCGGTTCGTGTTCCATCCTGCACAGCTCTACCGTGGACAGGCAGAGGAGAAGTTGCTCCCCGAGATTCTGGGCAAGAATGAGCTGCACAGCGTCACCCTCGTTCCGGAGGGGCCCGGCGGGGGCACCGGCTCAGCTCCGCGGGGACCGTGGAGTGGCGCGCAACTCAAGCCCCTTGCCGATGCCTTTGCCCAGCGGGTTCGGGAGAGCGCGAGCGTCCGCTGAGGCCTGACCCGGTGGCTGAGAAATGCCTTGATGCGGAGGAGGTCCCCGCGTATTTCTCCCGCCCCGAAGACTGATTTAGGGGCATTAGCTCAGTTGGTAGAGCGCTTCAATGGCATTGAAGAGGTCAACGGTTCGATTCCGTTATGCTCCAGTCTTCGTTCGACCTGAGAGGAGGCCAATAAAGGGGCGATACGAAAACGGGCCATGGCCTGCCGGTGCGCCTCTTCCTTTCACGACTGGGTATCCAGACACCACTTCTGACATGATCAAGCATGCCTGTTGAAGGACAAGAACTTGCGGTAACCTGCGCCAGGGCCGCTGAAAAAATTCTGGCGGAGGATATCCGGATTCTCTATCTGCAGGGGATCTCCACCCTGACGGACTTCATGGTGATCTGTTCCGGCACCTCCATGCCGCACCTCAAGGCGATCCTGCGGGAAGTAGAGGCCAGGGTGCACGAATGGACGGAGGTCAGGCCGCTTTATGCGGAAGGTCGGGCCGACAGCCGTTGGGTGGTTCTCGATTACGTCGATGTAATGGTTCACATCATGCATCAGGAGATGCGCGATCTCTACAGATTGGAAGATCTCTGGGGTGATGCCGGGGTGGTGCAGTGGGAAAGCTGAGGGAGGATCGCAGATTGCAAATGTGCCTTCCATGAGATTTGAGATTTGATATCTGAAATGGGGGACTGGATGGTTGTCCCCGTGCGTATCGAACTGCTGACCACTGGAACGGAATTGCTCCTCGGGACCACTCGAGATACGCATGGAGCGTGGGTGGGTCAGCGACTTCTGGGACTGGGTCTTCGGATTGCCCGGCAGGTGACCGTGCCTGATGGGCAGGCCGTGGGTAAGGCCATGCGGACCGGTCTGGAGGAGGGGGAGGTCCTGATTGTGACCGGAGGACTTGGGCCTACCAGCGATGATCTCACCCGTGAGTCGCTCGCGGAGGTGCTTGGGCTGGAGATGATCGAAGATAAGGCGACCTTGCGCACCATCGAGGAATTCTTTGCCAGTCGCCGGCGGGTGATGGCGGAAGCCAATCGCAAGCAGGCCCTGGTGCCGGTGGGGGCGGACATTCTCGCCAATCCCAACGGGACGGCTCCGGGGCTCTATCTGGCTCCCGGGTTGAGCGGTAGGTGTAACTGTGCGGTATTTCTTCTGCCAGGGCCGCCGCGCGAGCTGTATCCGATGTTCGAGGCGGAGGTTGTCCCGCGTCTGCGGGCCCTCAGCGGAATCGAAGAGGGGCCTGACTGCGTGGAGCTGAAGTTCGTCGGAATCGGGGAGAGCGATTTTCACCAGGGAGTGGATGAACAGTTGGAGTCCATCGGGGGACTGGAGCACGGCTACTGCGCGCGTCCGGGAGAAGTGGACCTGCGACTCATCGGGACCCCGGACGTCGTGAAGGAAGGGCGGTTGGTGGCGGAGACGGCCTTTGCCCACGAACTGGTGAGCGATGATGGCGCCAGCCTGGAAGAAGTGGTGGTGCGGCTCTTGACCGGGCAGGGGATGACCGTGGCGGTTGCGGAGAGTTGTACGGGGGGACTCATTGCATCCCGGATCACCGACGTTTCAGGTTCCTCGGAAGTGTTCCGCTACGGTTTCGTGACCTACGCCAATGAGGCAAAGTGTGATCTGATCGGGGTGGACCGGGAGGATCTGCTGGAACACGGTGCGGTGAGCGAACCGGTGGCCTGCCAGATGGCGGAGGGAGCTCTCCGGGTTGGCAAGGCGGACATGGCGGTGGCAGTGACCGGTATCGCGGGGCCGACCGGGGGGAGCGAAGGGAAGCCGGTGGGGACGGTCTTCCTGGGCCTGGCGGTAAGGGGGGGCGAGACCCGGGTGGTCAAGCAATTCCACCCCTGGGGCCGCGATGTCTTCAAGCGCCAGGTAAGCCAGTCCGCCTTGAATCTGGTCCGGCAGGCGCTGGTGGGATAAAGGGGAGAACCCTCTCGCTATCCGTGATACCGCCGGACTTCGAACTCCGGATATTTCTCGACTACTTCGTAGCCGGGAAACTGATCTTCGAATTCCGGAAAGAGCGTGTCGCCCTCATGTGGTTCGTGGACCCATGAGACGAGCAGATGATCAAGGCGGGGAAGGAAAAGGGTGTAGATTTCCGCCCCTCCCATGATGAAGACGGTGGGGGTCTGGAGCTGGAGGGAAGCGAGCTCCTCGGGAGAGTGAATCACCTCCACGCCTTCTGCGGACCAGGAGTGGTCGCGGGTGACTACGATGTTTTGCCGGTCTGGTAGGGGCCGACCGATCGAGTCGAAGGTCTTACGTCCCATCACCACCGGGTGGCCGCTGGTGGTGCGCTTGAAAAACCTGAGATCCTCCGGGAAGTGCCAGGGAAGTCTGTTGTCCCGGCCGATGATCCGCTCCGGAGTCATGGCAACGATAGCGGTAAGGGTCATACCGAGACCTCCGCCTTGATATGGGGATGCGGATCGTAGTCCTGGAGAGAGAAATCCTCGAAACGAAATCCGTCAATTTCGCGGACCTCCGGGTTGATCCGCATGCTGGGAAGGGGACGGGGTTCGCGGGTGAGTTGCAGTTCGGCCTGCTCAAGGTGGTTCGAGTAGAGATGCATGTCTCCGAAGGAGTGCACGAAGTCGCGGGGCTCGTAGCCGAGAACCTGGGCGATCATCATGGTGAAAAGGGAGTAACTCGCGATGTTGAAGGGGACTCCGAGGAAGAGGTCGGCACTGCGCTGGTAGAGCTGGCACGAGAGCCCGGGACGCCCTCCTTGCGGTTCGTGCACGTAGAACTGGAAAAGGAGGTGGCAGGGCGGGAGGGCCATCTGGTCAACCTTTCCCACGTTCCAGGCCGAGACGATGTGACGGCGGGAGTGCGGCTTGTTCTTGAGGTCGTCGAGGAGGCGTGAGATCTGGTCGATGGGGCTGCCGTCTTCGGTCTGCCAGGCCCGCCACTGCTGTCCGTAGACCGGCCCGAGATCTCCGTTCTCATCGGCCCATTCGTCCCAGATGCGCACCTTGTTTTCCTGCAGGTAGCGGATGTTGGTCTCGCCCATCAGGAACCAGAGGAGTTCATGGATGATGGAGCGCAGGTGGAGCTTCTTGGTGGTGAGGCAGGGGAATCCCTCACGCAGGTCAAAACGCGCCTGACGACCGAAGACCGAGCGGGTGCCGGTGCCGGTGCGGTCGGCGCGCTCTTCGCCGTTCTTGAGAACATCACGGAGCAGGTCCAGATATTGCCGCACGCAATAACCTTAACCAAGAATGGGGCGAAAGACGCGAAAAAAATCCAGGATGGGAGCAACTTTACGGATGATGGGGACTGACGCTGTGGCGGGGCTTTGCTCCGTGCTGCGCCGCTAGTCGTCAGTGCGAGGCTTTCTCCGGAACTCCTTTTTCTGTCCGTGCTGCCGCTTGAGACCGACCTCCCGTTGGCGTTGCCGGCGGGAGCGCCGGCGTTTCTGGCGGCGGATTTTCTCGATGCGCTGACGGCGTTCGGATTTTCGGCCCTGTTCAATCTCCTCGATGCGATCGCACAGCTCCCGGCGGACAAAAAAGCGGTTCATCTCGCGCGAGCGCTGGGTCTGGCACTTGATTTCGATCCCGCTCGGCCGGTGGTGGAGGTAGACGCAGGAGCTGGTCTTGTTGATTTTCTGTCCGCCGTGCCCCGTTCCCCTGATGAATCGCTCAATGAGATCCTCTTCCAGGATTCCGAGCTTCGCCATGCGGCGTTTCATGGCGGCACGTTTGTCCTGTCCGATCATGGCGCAGCCGGGGCTGGCATCGTGGAGCGTTCAGTGGACTGGCAATGGACGATGTAGTCCGAGACCGCTCTCCTGATTTCACCCGCCACATCGGCACGCTGCGTGGCGAAGGGCGGGACGAACCATGGATAAGAGCCGATCACATCGGAGGTTACCGCAATCTCGCCGTCACAGCTATTCGTGCCACATCCGATTCCGATGGTGGGAATCCCGATGCTGGTGGTGACTTCGGCAGCAACCGCGGGCACCACGGTCTCAAGAACGATGCCGAAGCAGCCGGCCTGCTCAAGTGTCTCTGCTCCTTTCAGGAGTGCTGATATTTCGTCGGCTGACGTTCCCTTCGTCCTGTAGCCGCCCTCCTCCTTCAGACGTTGCGGGAGCATGCCGAGGTGGCCCAGGACAGGGATGCCATCCTCCACGATGGCCTTCACTTTCCCGGCCTGGCGGACTCCGCCTTCCAGTTTGATCGCTTCCGCACCGGCTTTCACCAGGGCCCGGGCGGTTTCCACCGCCTCGGCTTCACTGTCATAGGAGTGGATCGCGAAGTCGGCCACCAGAAGGGACTCCCGGCAACCGCGGGCGGCGGCGGCCACATGGTGCAGCATGTGGTCGAGGGTGACATGGGTGGTGTCAGGAAAGCCGAGTACCACCATTCCCAGGGAGTCTCCCACCAGGATGAGATCCGTGCCCGCCTCATCCAGCAGGCGCGCAGTGGGATAGTCCCAGGCGGTGAGAGCAGCAATGGGTGGTCCAACCTCCTTCCGGGCGCGGAGGGCGGAACACTTGTCACTGACAGGCACGGGAAATTCATAGCACCTCTCCGGGGGGGATGCGAGTCCGGGGAAGTAAAAAGATGGTCGGGTTGGTGCGTTCTCCGGAGGTGCGTTTCCGGGTCCTCTCCAGATCATGTGCCTCGTCATTGGTACGGACTCCGGACCCCGTTGACCGGTTGTCCTTACCCGGCTACCAGTTGGCCTGGATGAGGGTCAGTTCAGGTTCTCCGGAATCAAGGTGCTGGAGATGCCCGCTGATGGTGACGTGATCGCCTGGGAGGGTCATGAGAGGTCGGATTTCAGCGAGGGGCTGCAGGACGAAGCGCCGGTGGGTCATGTGCGGATGCGGAATGATGAGGATTCCGGTGTCGATGGTGAGGTCATCACAGTAGAGGATATCGATGTCGATGACGCGGGGAGAATTTGGACCTGCACCGGGTTTGCGTCCGAGATGGTACTCGATGGCCTTGGCATCCTCGAGGAGTTTGGCGGGTTCCCCGACGTAATCGAGTTCGATCACGGTATTGAAGAAGTCGGGCGAACCTTCCGGGCAGTTGACTGGTTCGCTCTGGTAGACGGGAGCCTGCTCGAAATGGACGTTGTCCGGGGTGAGGGCACGGAGGAGGTCGCGGGCGGCGCGCAGGTTGGCGAGGCGATCACCCAGATTCGATCCCAGTGCTATTCCCGTCCGAGTGGCCATTTCAAGATGCTGACGATACGGTTTGCATGCCTGCTTAGTCGATGCCAGGGCGACAGGACTCTCCGCGAAACTCCGCGGATGGCTTACCTGAGTCCCAGGACGTCCTGCATGTCGAAGAGACCCGGGGATTTGTCACCGAGCCAGAGGGCGGCCTGGAGAGCTCCCGAAGCGAAGGTCATGCGGCTGGAGGCCTTGTGAGTCAGTTCCACGCGCTCGCCCTCGGCGGCGAACATGACGGTGTGGTCCCCCACGACATCCCCACCGCGGAGTGAGTGCATGCCGATCTGCCGGCCGGGTCGCGCTCCGGTGATTCCAACCCGGCCGTGGCTCACATCGTCTTCGTATGAAGTGCCCGTTTCCTCGTTGAGGATCTCGAGGAGACGGCGGGCGGTGCCGGAAGGGGCATCAATCTTGTGATGGTGATGCATTTCGGTCACTTCGATATCGCACCGGTCGTTGCCGAGGATGCGGGCCGCGTGGCGGGTGAGCCAGAAGAGCGTGTTGACGCCCACCGAAAAGTTGGGAGCAAGGACGATGGGGATTTTATTCGAGGCCTCGTGGATGGCGGCGAGTTCCTTCTCATCGTGTCCGGTCGTGCCGATGACGAGAGCGCTCCTGGTAGCCAACGCTTCCTGGAGAAGCTGGGCGGTGAACGAGTGGATGGTGAAATCGATCACGGCATCTGCTCCTTCAAGGAGAGGGCCCAGCTCTTCCCCCGTGTCGTGGGTTCCGTGAATGGTGGCGGCTGGATGGGCTTCCACGGCTTCCGCCACGGACAGACCCATGCGGCCCGAACGCCCGGTGATGACGATGTTCATGGTGAGGTGATGAAAGGTTACAGGCTAAAGGAGCTCGAAC
>JAAZXD010000109.1:7087-9085 GCA_014240355.1 Roseibacillus sp.
AGGACGGCCCGCAGTTCTTCAGTTTTTTCCGCGGTGAGGCCGACGAGGGGGAGCCGGAACTCGGCGGTGCACTGTCCACGGAGGGCGAGGGCACTCTTGATGGGGATGGGATTGGTATCGAGGGTCATGAGCGCACTCAGGAGGGGGTAGTAGCGCTTCTGGATTCCCAGGGCTTCATCGAAGGAGCCGTTGAGGGCCGCCTTGACCAGGCGGGCGACCACATCGGGGATCAGGTTGGCGGCCACGGAAACTACTCCCACCGCTCCCACCGATATGAAGGGGATGGTGAGAGGATCGTCGCCGGAGACCACGGTGAAGGCTTCCGGGACGGCCTGGACGAGCTTGTTGACGCGGTCTGACGACCCCCCCGCTTCCTTGATGCTGACCACGGTCTCACAGTCGCGGGCCAACCGCGCGACGGTCTCCACATCGATCTGAATGACACTGCGTCCGGGCACTGAATAGAGCATGAGGGGAAGGGAGGAGGCGTCCGCGACCGCCTTGAAGTGCTGGTAGAGTCCTTCCTGGGAGGGCTTGTTGTAGTAGGGGCAGACCTGGAGAGAACCGTCGGCCCCAGCCTGCTCTGCTTCCCTGGTAAGGAGAATGGCCTCGCTGGTGGAATTGGCGCCGGTGCCGGCCACCACCTTCAGGCGCCCCGCGGAAAACTCCACCGCACGCCTGATGATCTCGATGTGCTCGGCATCGTTGACGGTAGGGGATTCGCCGGTCGTGCCAACCGGGACGATCCCGTCAATGCCGGCCTCGGCCTGGCGATTGATGAGCGCCTCGAAAGCGTCATAATCGACGTGACCGTCGCGAAATGGCGTGACAAGGGCGGTGTAGCTGCCTGCGAACATGGCAGGAGAGTAGTGGGGAGCGATCACCGCACTAGCAAGGGCAAAAACGCCTCCTGTTCACAACTCGATATCGCCCTCGAAGACGAAGTCGGCCGGACCGGTGAGAGTGACGTTTCGGAAGCCTGTCCCGGCGTTGCCTTCGAAGCCAATCCGGAGCGTCTCTCCGCCCTGGACGTCGACTTTGATGGGCGCGGGCGCCCCGTGGAGGAGGTGATGGATAATGGCGCAGGCCACCATGCCCGTGCCGCAGGCCAGGGTTTCGTTCTCCACTCCGCGTTCGTAGGTCCGGATCGCGATGTGTCCGGGAGCGATCTCCTTCACGAAGTTGGCGTTGGTTCCGTTGGGGAAGTGTTCGTGGTGGCTGATGGCGGCGCCCAACCGGAGGACATCAAGATTGGCGAGGTCATCGACATAGGCCAGAGCGTGAGGAACTCCAGTGTTCAGGATGTGAAGGGAGCTTTCGAGATCCTTGATCGAGACCCCGGAATTCAGGTCGAGGTCAAAGGGGGTCGACATGGTGACCTCGACCTCCTCCCCGATGAGCCGGGCTGTGAGGGTGCCGGCGATGGTCTCGAAGCTGATGTTCTCCCGGCTGTCGTTGAGCAGACGGGCGGTGTAACGACCGAAGCAGCGGGCGCCATTGCCGCACATCTCGGCTTCGCTACCGTCGGCATTGTAGTAGCGGAACCTGAAATCCGCCCCGTTCCGGGCTGGTTCGGCTGCCAGCAGACCATCGGCGCCCACCCCCCGGTGACGGTCACAGATCCTTGCTATCTGCTCGTTGCTGAGCTCGATCGAAAGGGCCCGATTGTCGATCATGACGAAATCGTTCCCGGCTCCGTTCATCTTGGTGAAAGGCAGACGCATGGCGTGCTTGATATGCGTGGAAGGCGATACGCCTGTTGGGTGCAAAGGTCAAGGTCCAGCCCTTGGGTCGGGAGCGTGCGACGGCTTGTCCATGGAAGCTCTCGGGTTCAGGTCGGGAGCATCCGCCTGGAGGCGCGGGGAGCCTGGGAGGCTCACATGCCGGTCAGCCAGTGCGGCGGAGGGGCTGCCGTTTCCTTGAAGGCTGAAAATAAAGGAAAATGACAGAATTATTTATAGCCCAATTTCAATTTCTTAATGAAATTAAAACACAAGT
>JAAZXD010000010.1:0-19464 GCA_014240355.1 Roseibacillus sp.
AATTCGGCAGTCACTTGCGCGGTCAGCACTTCTTCGACCACGGGCAAGAGCGGACACGGCTCTCGATTCTCCAGGTGCCTGCGCTCCATCGCTTCAAAAAACCAGTTGTCCCCTACTCCTCCCAGCACCGGCGCTCCAGGGCATCCTGTGCGGCGGCCGTCTCGGCGTTCTTCTTACTCGATCCCCGCCCTGCCCCCAGCGGGTTTCCGCCCCAGAGAACCTCGACCCGGAATTGCTTCAAGTGGTCCGGCCCCTCCTCGGCCAGAATACGATAATACGGGCTCTCTCTCCGGAGAGCCTGCAGCTCCTCCTGCAGGCGGCCCTTCGGGTTACTGGTATCCTCTCCCTCCAGCGCCTCCTGAAGATCCTCGTCCATCAGGCGCATGGTCACCTCTCTCGCACCAGTGATTCCCCCGTCAAGGCAGATCGCCCCCAGAAGAGCCTCGAAGGCATCCGCCAGATTCGACTCGCGATGCCGCCCCCCGTTGGCCTCCTCACCCTTCCCGAGACGGAGATACTCCCCCAGCCCCAGTCTCAAGGCACAGTCGGCCAAGGCCCTTCGCGAGACCAGGCTGGCCCGTATCTTCGTCAGGTGCCCCTCCGCCTGGTCGGGCAGAACGCGATAGAGGTGCTCCGTCAGGATGACCTGCAGGACGGCATCCCCGAGAAACTCCAGTCGCTGGTTGTCCTCCACCGCCTCGCGTTGCTCGGCCGACATACTCGGGTGCGTCATGGACTGCACCAGCAAGTCCTGATCCTTGAATTGATAACCGAGCTTCTCCGCCAACGCATCCATCTTCCGGACAAGGAATTACGGAATATGAAGCGAGGGGTAAAGGATGTTGCACGGGCGGAGCCGCTTCCCCGCTCGAGCCGGACCTGTCCACCTGCATCTTTACTCTTGAATCGTCTCGGGGCGGGCCTAAATTCCCGGTCCCGGAGACGGCGGCCGTAGCTCAGTTGGTAGAGCCCCTGATTGTGGTTCAGGTTGTCGCGGGTTCAAGTCCCGTCGGTCGCCCCACCCTCCGTGTCCTGCGAATCGCCTCCCCTGCGAGCAAGCCCGGCGGGGACCGCGCTAGGTTCCGTTGCGCGCAAGAAAATCCTTTACCAGCATTTTGTTGAGCATGGCGAAGGACAGGATCGGATAGATCAGCGCCAGAACTCCGCCAATCACCGTGGTCGCCACCCCGATCACCTCCTGGAACTGCATCAGGTTCATCCCACCCGGCGCCGGGACACCACTCCCCCCCACAATGCTTTCGAGCTTCCCATAGTAACTCTTCATCGCTGCCGGTCCGGTCACGAGATAGAGTCCAAGATAGAGGAGCCATTTCACGATGGAGGCCCACGTGTAGATATTGGAGCATCGCACCGCGTCCTTGCGCTTTCTAATCAACCGTATACCCGCCCAAAGAATTAGGATCGCTACCACCAGCCCGGTAACGGCGGAGACCCAGTAGAGCAGGGACAGGTCACTCATTAGCGTCCTCATCGCCCCGAAGGATTCCAGCATGGTCTCCACTTCGGGCCCGGCCACGTCCCCTGAAGGGATCTCCTGCCTGATCGTTTCCTCCAACCAGGAAAGCACAGGATTCAGGACCAGGAGGGCCGCCACCCCGAAGGCTGATCCCACCAAGCCAAGGCCACCAAAGATGATGTGAATGATCCCGAAGACCTTGATTCGCCCGGGCTCGACATCCGCCACCGACGAGGACGGCGGCTGCGAAAGCATTTCTGCGCTCATGCTCATCGTTAATCACACCGAATCTGTCTTGTCCAGCCGCCCCCCTCGCGTAGAACTCTTTCCGACATGCCGCCGGACGTCGATCAAGCCCTCGCCACCCTCTGCGCTGGCACCGAGAAAGTCCTCTCCCCAGAGGAACTGGCTGACAAACTGGGGGAAGATCGACCCCTCCGTGCCAAGCTCGGGCTCGATCCCACCTCCCCCGACATCCACCTCGGTCACACCGTGGTCTTCGAGAAACTCCGGCAGTTCCAGGAACTCGGACACCAGGCCGTCCTCATCATCGGCGATTTCACCGCGGCCATCGGCGATCCTTCCGGGCGCAGCGCCACCCGCCCACCGCTGAGCCGCGAGGCTATTCTCGCCAACGCTGAAACCTACACCACGCAGGCTTTCAAGGTCCTGGACAAGAACAGGACCGAAGTGGTTTTCAACGGCGAGTGGTTTCGGCAAATGACTTTCGAGGATGTCCTGCGACTCAACGCCCGGGTGACCATGCAACAGATGCTGCAACGGGATGACTTCAGGAAGCGCATCGACAAGGGACAGGAAGTGCGCCTCCACGAAATCCAGTATCCCATCGTGCAGGGCTGGGACTCGGTGGAAGTGCGTGCCGATGTGGAACTGGGAGGCACCGACCAGCTCTTCAATCTCCTGGTCGGCCGGGACCTGCAGAAGGAGGAGGGACAGCCCCAGCAGGTGGTCATGACCATGCCGCTTCTGGAGGGAACGGATGGGGTCAGGAAGATGTCCAAATCCTATGACAACTACGTCGGGGTCTCCGAGCCTCCCAACGAAATGTTCGGCAAGCTCATGAGCATCTCTGATGATCTCATGGATCGCTACTACCTCCTCCTGCTGGGCGAGTCCCGTGACGATGACCTCCATCCCATGGAGGCCAAGAAACAGCTGGCGCAGCGGATCACCACCCGCTTCCACAGTGTGCAGGAAGGATCAGCCGCACGGGAGGATTGGGAAACCCGCTTTTCCAGGAGAGACCTCGCCAGTGCAGATCTTCCCGAACTGGACACGGCCGGACTTCCTGGCGACCTCACCGTCCTGCATCTGGCCGCCCATGCCTACCAGGCGGGCTTCGACCAGGCGAAATCCAACGGCGAGCTCAAGAAACAGTTCATCTCAACGGGAGCGGTCCAGCTCAACGGTGAAAAGCTCACCGACCCCAACGCCCCGGTAGAGCCGCAACCCGGCGACATCCTTCGTCTCTCGAAGAAACACTCCGTCCGCTTCTCCTGAATCCGTCCTCCGCTCTGAGTTTCTCACCTAGAAATTAGTATTTGAGAATTTTCGAATTACACTTGCTCATGCCTTGGGTCCTGCGCTTCGCCTCTCCGGTTCTCGTCGCCATCCTCCTCACCCAATGCGCCATCGGACCCACCACGCGTAGCCCCACCCCACGCTCCCACCGCCTGGCTGCCCTCGGCTACGAACCGCTCCAATTGAAGAAGTCGACCGGCGATTCACGCTATTCCGGTCGCTTCCGGGTCAATGGCAAGGACGTGCGTTTCCTCATCGATTCGGGCGCCAACAGCACTGATCTCGATTACGAACTGGCCACTTCCTTCGGCATCAAGCCCGAGAAGTCGCTCAAGATCGTGAGCCGTGGCGCGCTCGGACGTCCGGTCAGTTCCTGGGTTGGTCTCGGGGCCCTGGAAGCCGGACAAGTCACCGCCACACCGTTCCCCTTCATGCTCGCTCCGCCCACTAAACGCCACACCGCTACCAGCCGCTATGACGGCCAGATCGGACTCGATGCGCTGAGCGGACTGGCCGCCCTGATTGACCTGCAGACCGGCAAGCTCTGGCTCCCCGGACCACAGGCCAAGAATGCGCGACACGGTGATATCCGGGCCCTAGGCCCCCACGAAGGCCTCGGCTTCGATTCCTTGCGCCTCGAAACTGCCGGCCGCCTTCCCCACCTCCTCGTCAGATGCCGCTATCAGGGCAAACTTTTGACCTGGGTAGTCGACACCGGGGCGGAGGTGACCGTGATGGCCGCCGAAACCGTGCAGCGCCTCGGCGTTCCCACCATCGCCTCGCGCTCCAAGATCATCGATGCCTCCGGTGACCGCGCCTCCGTCCGTACCGCAGTCCTCCGGAAAGTCGTCTTCGGTCAACTTGAGGTCAGCGAATTCCAGGTCGCCGTGACCCCTCTCAAAACCATCCGCCGTACCTTCCGGGACCGCTCCGGCCGCCCCGTCGACGGCATCGTCGGAATGGATTTCCTGGAAGAGAGCAGGGCCCTCCTGGACACCGCCTCCCAGGTCCTCTATGTGGGCGATCCGCCGCGCACGCAGTTGAACTGACATGCGGTTTTCCCCGCGACGCCGACCGGCGCTCCACCCGGTCCCCACCGTGCGCGCAATTCACCACCGCACCTGCACTCCCCCGAACACACCCAACCCCCGACCGGGGAAGTTGGCCACTTCCTCGTAATCGCAATCCAACAGGTTCTCGACGCGACCATGCAGCGAAACATCATCGCTCACCCTGTATCTGCAGTAGGACCGCAGGAGGATGATCTCGTCGAGCGACCTCCGGGCAGCGGGAAACACACTGAAGTCGTTGTCCACCATACCGCTGACACAAGTCCCCCCGACTCCCACCAGGACACGATCAGTGAGCTCACTCTGGAGATCCAGACTAACCCGGTGCCGGGCTCGCCGCACCAGGCGGATATTGGAGGTGTCGTCATTGGCTTCCAGCCAGGTATAACATCCCCGCCAGGTGATGTGATCTCCGACAAGTCTCCCCCCGGCACTCACCTCGATGCCCCGCGTGGTCACCCTGCCGATGTTGACCGGTTTGAAATCAATCAGGTCCTCGATGCGGTTGTGAAACCAGGTCACGTCAAACAGAAGCCCCTCGCAGGGCTGCCACTCCACGCCCACGTCCCATCCCCGGGAACGCTCCTCCCTAAGGTTCGGATTCCCCGCGAAGTCAAAAGCCGGGATGGCGCCAAACAGTTCAAAATAGGAGGGAGCCCGGAACCCGGTCCCGGAGCTTCCGCGCAACCGCACGCCATTCACGGGGGTTTGCCAGCTTCCAGTGACACGCCAGGTAAAGGCATCTCCCCAGCGCGCAAGATGCTCCCACCGTCCTCCCACGGAGGCGGTCACCCCCCCGATGGGTTGCCACACATGGTTGGCATAGAGTCCGCTCAACCAGCCATCCTCATCCACCGGAGTACCCGTTGAACGGAAGGAGGACCATTCCAGCAATCCGCCCACTACCGTCTCGTGCCGATCACTCCAGCTCACCACGTTGCGCAGGTCGAGAGAGACCTTTTCCGCTTCGCTCTCGAAAGGAAAGGCACCCCGCTCCTCAAACTCCTCGCGATAGTAACCCACGACAACCTTGCTGCGAAACCGTTCACTGGCAAAATGCTCGAGGTAGCCCGTAGCGAGGCAGGCTTCTCGATCGTCTACCGCCCGGGTGGCAAAGGGTCCGATAGGTCCGGGATTCTCCAGAGCGCTCATCCAGGCCCGTGCGGTAAAGCCGGCCACGGTGTCTGAACCAAGGTCCTGCTCCACCCGCAGGGCAAACTGGCTCTGCTCGAAATCATTGCCGACCCGATCATTGGCGGTCATCTCGTGACTACCACCAAGATACCACCGGGTCTCACCGGACTCGCCCTGGAACTCAGCTCCCCCGCGCAGGCTCCCAAAGGACCCTCCCCCTAAAAAAGCCCGGTGGTCGCCCTCACCCGATCCCACCCGGGTGTCCAGTTTCACTACCCCGCCGATCGCTTCGCTCCCATAGAGAGCACTCTGCGGTCCCCGCAGGACGCTGACTCGGGAATAACCATGCAACGTCTCTCCACCGAGCAGGTTGAAGGGTGTGACATTGGCATCGGTGACCCGCATCCCGTCAATGAGCAGCAGGGTGTGGTCCGACTCCGATCCGCGCATCCGCAAGGCCGAGATCGAGCCACGCTGCCCTCCCTCCGATCCGATGCCCGTCCCGGGAACGAGACGGAGAGAATCTTCCAGGGTTACAATTCCGCGTCGCTCCAGGAGCTCTACTTCCAGGGCGGAAAACGTACTCCCCACGTTCTCCATCGGTGTTTCCAGGCGGTTCGCTACCACCACCATTTCGGAGAGTTCCTGCGCCCCCGACTGGGCCATCGCCACCCCGGCCAACCCTGCTGCGACCACCACTGGCGTCGCTATGATCAATCTCTTCACTTGGTCAATGTTCTACCGCCCGTCACTGGCGGGCTCAATGAACATCCTTCCAAGGCTGGTAGTCTGGCTTGGCCAGCGCTCAGGGCACCAGCCTCACAGTGGCGGGACCGCTCCGAATTCACACCGGATTCCCCATCTATTTCCTGCCCGTGCCACGGGCCTCCCCGGAAAGGCTCCGGCTCTCCCGAAGCGCCCCAAGTTAAGCAGGTCACCCCAGGGGACAACAGTCCCTTTTGCTCCTTTTGCACCCGGGATCCGCACCTTCCCCTACCCGAAAAATGATGGAACCAGCCTGGAACTACAGGCTCTTCACGGCATCCACAACCGCCTCTGCAGTGATCCCCAGCTCCTTCATCACCGTGTTACCGGGAGCACTAAGTCCGAAACGATCAATCCCGATGATGCGGCCTTTTTCGCCTACGTATTTCCACCACAAGCTGGTCACCCCCGCTTCAATCGCCACCCGCCGGGTGCAGGAACCGGGCAGAACCGAACTGCGGTAATCGTCATTCTGCCGGTCAAAGCGCTCAAGGCAGGGCATGGAAACCACCCGCACACCATCGCCCAGTTGCGCGGCCGCCTCCAGAGCATGCTCCACTTCCGTCCCCGTCGCCATGATGATCGCTTCCAGTTCTCCCTCTTCCTCCCTGATCACGTATCCTCCCCGGTAAGCCCCCTCACGCCGCACCTTGATGGGCGAACTGCTCAGATTGGCTACGCCCTGGCGGGACAGGATCAGGGCGGTCGGGCCATCCGTGCGCAGCATGGCGGCCGCCCACGCTCCGGCCACCTCTTCGGGATCGGCCGGACGAATGACGTCGAGATTGGGAATCACCCGAAGCCCACTCACCGTCTCAACCGGCTGGTGAGTCGGGCCATCCTCTCCCACCCCGACCGAATCGTGCGTGAAGATGTAGGTGACCGGCAGGCCTGCCAGGCTGGCAAGACGAATGGAGGGCCGTAAGTAGTCCGCAAAGACGAGGAAGGTCGCGCCACTCGCACGAAAGATTCCGTCGTAGGCGATTCCGTTGCAGATCGCACCCATCGCATGCTCGCGAATACCGAACCAGATGTTTCGCCCGCCTGGATTGTCCGCTCCGAAATCGGCACCATCCTTGATATAGTTCTTGGTCGAACCGTAGAGATCAGCCGAGCCGCTCACCAGTTGGGGAACATCCCTGGCCACTGCATTGATGACCACCCCTCCCGATCCGCGAGTGGCGTCCTTGTGATCGTCATCGAACTCCGGAATGCGATCGAGGAGATCACTTGGGACAGACCTGGAGATTCCATTCTGCAGTTCCTCCGCAAGTTCGGGGTTGGCGGCCGTCCACTCCGTGTAGGTCTTCTCCCAAGCCGCAAATTCATCCTGCGATGCCTCGCAACGCGCCGCGAAAAACTCCCGCGTTCCCTCCGATACGTAGAAGGTCTCTTCCGGCAGACCAAGCCCCTGCCGCGCCGCCTCCGCAAATTTGGCTCCTCCTTCCCCGTGGCCCGCAGCGGTGCCCGCCACCTCGGGAATACCCTTCCCGATCAGAGTCTTGGCGATGATGACCTTGGGCTTGCCGTTGTCATTGTCCTTGGCTGCCTGCAGGGCCTCGGCCAGGGCAATCAGGTCATGGCCATCGACCGTGACCGCCTCCCAGCCTACCGCGGTGAAATAGGACGCTGCATCCTCACTCTGCGTCACCTCCGCCATAGCATCGAGGGTCACGTCGTTGCTGTCGTATATGAGAATGAGGTTATCCAGGCCGCTGTGACCCGCAAAAGCGATGGCCTCGCGCGCGACGCCTTCCTGCATGCACCCGTCACCCGCCAGCGCCATCACGTGATGATCAAAGAGGGTGTGCTCCGGTGTGTTGAAGCGAGCAGCGCACCGCTTGCCACTCAGGGCATAGCCCACCGCATTTCCCACGCCCTGTCCCAGCGGACCGGTGGTGGCTTCCACCCCGGGGGTCTCATCATACTCAGGGTGCCCTGGTGTGATGCTGTGAAGCTGGCGAAATTCCTTCACCGCCTGCAGCGGCAGATCGTAGCCAGTCAGGTGGAGCCAGCCGTAGAGAAACATCGAGCCGTGTCCCGCCGAGAGGATAAAGCGATCCCGGTTGAGCCATTTGGGCGCAGCCGGATTATGGCGCATCACCTGACCAAAGAGGACCGCCCCGATTTCAGCGCATCCGAGGGGAAGTCCCAGGTGACCAGAGGAGCAGGCGTGCACCGCATCGATCGCCAGTCCCCGGGCCTCGGCCGCCGCTTGCGCGAGAGGTTCGCTCGTATTCTCCAATATCGCTGTGGTCATGGGCGGCGCAGGATTGGGGAACCCACAGGTGGGTGCAAGGCGTAATAGCGTAATACCGTCGTCCGTAGAACCGGTCGGGATTCTCAACCTTCAGAACCCGGACCCGCGAGCCCTTATTTCAGATCCATTTGAAGTCTGAGATCCGGAACTTGAACTCCCCTCAGCTCACTGCCGTCAAATGCGAACGCCCGCGACCACGACGCAGGCGGATGAGAATGTCCCACGCCTCGTCCCTCCCGGAGTCGGTAAGCTTGAACTTCTTGTGGGAATGAGGACCGTCGTCCTCGATTCCTATCAGGCGGCGCTTGCCCAGCTTTTCGACCACCGTGGTGGTATTGGCAGGTTTGCGGCCATACGAATCGAGGAAAATGTTGAGCCCCTTCGAGTCAAGGAGCTCCGTCCCCTCCTGATGCTTGCAGTAAGCCGCCAGAACCACCGCTTCAGGGCCCGATAGTGGCACTTCCTCATTCTCCAGATAATCGCGAATCTCCTTGAGTTCCATCGCGGCAACCCGATCCCGCTCCTCGGCAGAAGTCTCCGAAACTGCCGCAATTTCCTCCTTGGCAGCCATGATTTTGGCAATCACGCCCTGAAAATGACGCAGCTCGGCCAAGCTCAGCTGCCAGAGGTCGTCGGCCAAGTGTTCGAATCGGGAAGGCGTGCTCACCTCGGAAATTTGTTAAAGTTAGTCCCAAATAGCAAGTTTTTGCTAAATTAATTTTGCTGAGCCGCCTATTACGGCGTCTATTGTTCGTGCGTATTCCGCCATTTTATGAATATTTAACTAAACCGAAATATTAAAAATTAGCTGGAAAACTAATTTATAAGGAAGTAGAACTATCACCGTTCGCCGAGGTTTCCCCGACCAAATCCCTCCATTTCAAGGAATTACCAGAAACTACCCAGATCATGAGCTCTTCCTCCGCTGCTGATTCTCCCTTTGAAGCCCAGAAATTAGTCCCGCTCCCCACCGACCGGGCGAGGATGACTGAAGAACTGGCCGTCGCAGTGCGCGATCTGGGCGGTGCCGAATCCATCCGATCCAACGGCTGCGGCTCCCTCGTCCGTAAGATTCGCGGACTTTTCCCCGAACTCATGCTGCTGCGGGGCGATCAAGATGCCACCGTCGAACTACGCGACCGGCAGGTGGCCGAACTCGCTCCCTATCTGCTCGGAACCAATGCCCTGCGGGGGAAGGAACGGGCCGACAGTGGCGAATCGGGCCGCGCTCCCCACAAAAATCCGCTTGATGAGGTCACCCGCCGCATGTGGGAAATCTCAGTCACCGAGCAGCTGATCGAACGTTATCAGGCCCAAGAGCAGGCCTTTCGTGACGAGATTCTGTCCTCGGTGAGCCCCGAGCACCTCCCCTTGATCCGCTGGGCCCTGACCCAAGCCTGAAACCCCCGATACCGGCACGAATCCGGGCTCCAGAGGGTGTTTGCCCATCGTGACGTCACGTCGGGCACGAACCCGAATCCTTCGCTTCAAGGCAGGCAGGAGCTGCCTCAAATTACAGGTTCCGGTGCGCTAGGGGCCAGATTAGCGTTGATTCAGCGCCGTTCACAGGTAAAACCCCCGCCCCCCCGCCGGGTCCACCGTGGACGATTCAGCGAACACTCTACGCATCGCACTGCCCAAGGGCAGCCTGCAGGAGCCAACCCTCGCCCTCCTCGCGAAGGCCGGCTACCACGTCTACTCGTCATCGCGCGGCCTGCGGCCCTCATCCGATGACCCCGAGCTCGATATCTTCATGATCCGGGCCCAGGAGATCGGGGCCTACATCCACGACGGATTTCTCGACTGTGGAATCACCGGTTACGACTGGGTCTACGAAAACGAAGCAGATCTGGAGGATCTGGCCGAACTCCCCTACTCCCGCTCCTCGGTACGCCCCACACGCTGGGTCCTGGTGGTCCCCGAAGACTCTCCCATCAGGACTGTGCAGGATCTCGAAGGGAAGCGCATCGCCACCGAAGGGGTGGGCATCACCAGGCGCTATCTCGAGAGCAAGGGAGTCCATGCCGACATCGAGTTCTCCTGGGGAGCAACCGAGGTGAAGGTACCGGACCTGGTGGACGCCATCGTGGATGTCACCGAAACAGGATCCTCCCTGCGGGCCAACAAGCTGCGTATCGTGGATGAGTTGCTCGTCTCCTTTCCGCACTTCTTCGCCTCCAAAGCAGCCTTCGCGGACGACTGGAAGCGGCAGAAAATGGAGCGCATGGTCCTCATGGTTCAGGCTGCCCTGGCCGCCCGCGACAAGGTGGGACTGAAGCTCAACCTCCCCGAAAAGTCCTTGCCCGAAGTCTTGGAACGCCTACCCTCCCTCCGCCGCCCGACCGTAAGCTCCCTCGCGGAGAACGGCTGGCTAGCCGTGGAAACAATCATCGACGAATCTGCCGTGCGCCATCTCGTTCCCGACCTCAAGGAACTCGGAGCGGAAGGAATCATCGAATACCCCCTCAACAAGATCGTTCCCTGACCTCATCCTGACTTTCGACCTCCCTAACCACTGCACACCATGGGCTCTCTGAAAAAACGTCGTAAGACCAAGATCAACAAGCACAAGCGCAAGAAGCGGATGAAGGCCAACCGCCACAAGAAGCGCTTGCGTTACAAGTCCTGACGGACACTGCGGGGGGATGGAGCCAGCACTGTAGGTGCTGTTTACAACCTCTATCATGGTGTAACGAGGGTCCATCCCGGACGGGGCGGTGGCTCCGTGGAAAACTGGAGTCCCGGGCCTGAGGCGCGGTGGCGGTTATTGTCACCTGATCGAGTGGATAAAACGCGCCTTGTCGCATGGGGGTGGCTCCGCTACCTACTCCGGACCATGAAACACGCCCTGTTGACCACTGCCGCACTCTCGTTCCTGGTATCCGCCTTGTCGGCCGCCCCGGAAAAACTATTCAACGGCAAGGATCTCTCGGGCTGGAAAGGCCTTCCACAATTCTGGTCCGTGCAGGATGGAACGATCGTTGGAGAAACAACACCGGAAAAGCCCACCGGCGGGAACACTTTTCTCGTCTACCAGGGCAAACCCGTGGGGGACTTCGAACTCACTCTCAAGGTCAGGGTGATTGGAAACAACAATTCGGGCATCCAGTACCGGTCCAAGGTGGTCAACGAGCAGAAGTGGGTGGTGAGTGGTTACCAGATGGACATCCATCCCTCCCAGAACTACCTCGGCATGATGTACGAGGAGAAGGGACGCGGGATCATTGCCCAGCGCGGCCAGAAGATCAAGGTGGGTGCCGACGGCAAGCGCGCCATCGTGGGCGACTTCGACACCAAGAAGAAGATCAATCCCGCCGAGTGGAACACCTACACCATCGTAGCCAAGGGCAACGTCCTCACTCACAAGGTCAATGGCGCAACCACGAGTGAGATTGTCGATGAGGAGAAAGCCAAGCGCTCCCTCTCAGGCGTGCTCGCCCTGCAACTTCACGGCGGCGGGCCGATGAAGGTGGAAGCCAAGGACATCGTTCTCACCCGCATCTCCAAGAAGGCGGCCAAGAAAAAACCAGCCTCCAAGGGCGAAGCGGTCGCCCATCCCGAAGGTTTCGAGGTGGAAAAGATCTACACCGTTCCCAAGGGCCAGCAGGGTTCCTGGGTATCCATGGCGATCGACGACAAGGGCCGCCTCTACTGCAGTGACCAGGGCAAGGCCGGGATCTGGCGGATCACCCCCGGCAAGGAGCTGAAAGTCGAGAAGGTGCCTGCTCCGATCAGTGGCGGCCACGGCCTGCTATGGGCCTTCAACCGCCTCTACGTCTGCGTGAATGGAGGGGGCGTAGGCGGGCACGGGAGTGGACTCTACTACCTCACCGACACCAATGGGGATGACCAACTCGACAAGGTCTCCCCCCTGCGCGGGCTCCAGGGTGGCGGAGAACACGGTCCACATGCGGTAGTCCTCACGCCTGACGGCAAATCCCTCATGGTCCTGGGCGGCAATCACACCCAGCCGCCCAAGCCGGAAGTCTACTCCGTCCCCAAGAACTACGCCGAGGACCTCCTCCTGCCCCGGATGACCGATGCCCGGGGTCACGCCCGCAACATCAGGGCCCCCGGCGGCTGGATTGCCAGGACTGACCCCGACGGCAAGAGCTGGAACTTCTACTCCTCGGGATTCCGCAACCAGTACGATGTGGCCTTCAACGCCGACGGGGAAATGTTCACCTACGACTCCGACATGGAGTGGGATAGCGGCACCCCCTGGTATCGCCCCACCCGCGTCTACCACTGCACCAGCGGAAGCGAGTTTGGCTGGCGTACGGGCACCGGCAAGTGGCCCACCTGGTATCCAGACTCTCTGCCTCCAACCGCCGATATCGGTCCGGGTTGCCCCACCGGTGTCATGTCCGGACTGGGTTCCAATTTTCCGGCCGACTACCAGAATGCCATCTATGCCTTCGACTGGACCTACGGAACGATCTACGCCATTCATCTCGCTCCGGAGGGCTCAAGCTACAGGGGCGTGAAGGAGGAATTCGTCACCGGCGTACCACTGAACGTGACCGACGGAGTGATCGGCAAGGATGGCAACATGTACTTAGCAGTCGGCGGCCGCGGAACTCAGTCCGCCCTCTACCGGGTGACCTACACCGGAGAAGCCTCCAAGGAACGCCGCTTTCAAGATAAGGAAATCAATCGCACCCTCCGCATGAAACGCCGTCAGCTGGAGCAGTACCATGGCAAAGCCGTCGCCGGTTCCATCGACAAGGTCTGGAGCAGCCTCGGGCACGAGGACCGCTTCCTCCGCTACGCTGCGCGGGTTGCCCTCGAGCACCAGCCGGCCAGCGACTGGGCCGCGAGGGCCCTCAAGGAAGGCGACCTCCAGACCTCCCTCACCGCTCTGCTCGCCCTGACAAGGCAGGGTGATGCCAGTCACCAGGCCGCCCTCCTTGATGCTCTCAGCCAACACTCCCCGGCCGACATGAGCGAAGCCCAGAAGCTTGAAGCCCTGCGCGTCCTTTCCCTCTGTTTCATCCGCATGGGCAAGCCTGATGAGGCCACCGCCGAAGAGATCATCACAGCCATCAGCCCCCTTTACCCGGCCAAGACCGATGCCCTCAATCGTGAGCTCGTCGACATGCTGGTTTACCTCGGTGCCCCCGACGTGGTGTCCAAGACCGTCCCCCTGCTCAGCCAGGAAGCGGTCGGGCTGGAAGAAATTGAATTTGATGACGATCTCCTCAGGCGCTCTGGCCAATACGGCAACAGCTTCCTCAATCAGAAAACCAACAACCCGCAGCGCCAGCAGATCCACTACGCCTTTGCCTTGAAGAATGTCTCCGACGGCTGGACTCCGGAGTTGCGCAAGCAGTTCTTCACCTGGTTTGCCAAGGCCCGCAACTTCAAGGGCGGGGCCAGCTTCGGTGGGTTCATCAACAACTTCCGCAACGAATCGCTGGCCAAGATCTCCGATGCCAAGGTGAAAACCGAGATGGATGCCTTGAGCAAGGCCCCCGCGCGTCTGGTCCCGGAAGGTTACGAGCAGGCCCGTAAAATCGAGGTGGGAGTGCTCCGCGGCATGAAGTTCGACAAGAACGTCCTTGAGGCCAAGGTCGGCGAGCGCATCGCCATTGTCCTCACCAACAATGACCCCGACGGCCTGATGCACAACCTGGCAGTGATCAAGCCCGGGGCGCGTCAGAGCATTCTGGAGGCGACCATCGCACTGGGGTCGACGGCGATCGAGAAGAACTTCATTCCGGACTCTCCTGCCTTGCTTGGGTCCACGCCACAGGTCGCCCCGGGGCGCCGCTTCACTCTTTACCTCACCCTGCCCAACAAGCCCGGTGACTACGAGTACGTGTGCACCTACCCCGGCCACGGCCAGCTCATGTGGGGCACTCTCAAGGTGAAGTGATCCCTCTAATCGCAGATTTCAGATTTCAGATCCCTAATCTTCGTTTATCCTGGCGGCGGTCCATGACCGCCGCTTTCCTTTCCAGATCCGTCATCGTTCTTCTCCTCAGCGCTCCAGCCTGGGGAGAGCAGAACTCTGCCGGGAAAGATCTGGCCGCGTATGCCAGGGGCGTCTTCGCGGATTTGAACGGCAACACCAAGTCCGCACGCCAACACTTTGAGGCTGTTCTCCAGGAGGATGCCGACTCCTTTCCGGTGGCACGCAAGACGGCCCGGCTGCAACGGGAAGACGGGGATCTTTCCGCGGCCGCCAGAACTTTGCGGAGCTATGCTGAAACACAACCCGATCACCTGGTCTCCCAGCTCTACTACGCCGACTTCCTGGAGAATTACGCTGCTCGTGATGCGGTCGCTCAGCGCGCTGCCACAAAGCTCTTGACCGAAGCTGCCGGACGATTCCCCCACCACCATGAGGTTTATACCCGCCTCATCCACCTGCACGAGAATCTCGGCCAGCGGGACAAGTCCCTGGCCCTCTTCCAGGCTCAGCTGGAGGCCAAGGACGCGGGTCTCGAACACTGGATGGCCTTACCTCCCATCGCCCAGACTCTTCTGCCGGGAGGCTCTCCGGAACTACAGGAAGCTCTTGAGCACATCACAGAGAAAACCGTCGAAACCGGCGTGCAGATCGCGATGGCCGCCCGCCGCGCCTCGGACTACTACCGCCAGACTGGCCGCCTCGGAAAAGCCATCGGCGTGCTCCAGAAACATCTGGAACTCCAGCCCGATTCCCTGGACCTGCGAACCCGGCTCGGCCTCCTCCAGCTCTATGACAAACAGGAGAAGGCCGCCCTCAGAACCCTGCAGGAAACCCTCCAGATCGATCCCCACCAGACGCTCGCCCACAAGGCTCTCGCCCAGTTCTACGCCCGTAACGGAAACCCCGACAAATCTCTCCATCATCGCGCCGAGGTTCTCCGCATTGCCGGAGGTGCGCCGGATGACTTCCTCCAGCTGGCCGATCAGTTCCTTGAACTCAAGAAGCCTCATCTGGCCCGCCTTATCCTGGAGAAGGCCCGCTTCGACCACCCTGAGCATCCCGCTCTGGCTGCGCGCCTGGCCATTGCCACCCTCCGCGACGGAGACCCCGCAGCGGCCTCCCGGCTCTTTCGTCAAGCCGAGGCTCTCGCCCGGGACTCAGGGCACCCCTCCGCCCGGGATGTCCTCGACGCCGGCTTCCAGATCGAATTTGCGGGGGCTCTCCTCCAGACCGGAGACCGGGCCAGCGCAGAGAACCGTCTCCGTCACGCCATTCGAGCCATTCCACCCGGGAAACCCGGAACATCTGCCCACGCTCTCCGGGAACTGGCCCGCCTCTGGATCGATGAGAACAAGAACTTCGCTCCCGCAGCTTCCCTGCTCAAACGGGCCGAGACCTTGGAACCGGGACATCCGGAGACCAGAAGACTGCTGGAAAAAACGCAAAGAAAAACACCGTCGAACGTCCCTCTCCGGAAGTGAATGATCACCCTGCACCGGCTGACAACCCCGGACGCACAAAATCCAGGATCTGACTTCCAAACCTGCTGCCCAGTATGCCCGAACTCGCCGAAGTGGAACTCGCCCGCCGGATCTGGGAACCCGGAACAGGCCAGCGGATCGTAGCAGTGGACTCTCATCCCCGCACCCGCGTTTACCGGGATACACCGGCCTCCATCCTTGAATCCACCTTGCCTAACAGTTTTATTGTTCGCAGCCGGACGCACGGCAAGCGTCTTCTCTTCAGTTTTGGAGACAGAAGTTCCTGCAATTCCACAGGCACGCATCCAACAACCCACCTTGAGATCCACCTCGGCATGTCGGGACGACTCTTCCTGGCAGACCCTGATCATGAGCCCACCAAACACGATCACTTCATCCTGCGCACGACAAGGCTCGGCCTGGTCTATTCAGACTATCGGCAGTTTGGACGCGTTCTCCTCCACCAACCCTGTCTCGACCCCTGGACGGAACTACCCGTGGAAGTGCTGGACCCGGAATTCACGATCGCCTGCCTGCGTCGGTTGACCGCCCGGCGCAGAGGGACCACCCTCAAGGCTCTCCTGCTTGACCAGACCGTTTTCCCCGGGGTCGGCAACTGGATGGCCGATGAGATCTGCTGGCGGCTTCCCTGTCACCCGGGAATACGTCTGCAGGCTCTCGATCTGGCCCGCCTGCGCACCGTGAGCCGGCAGGTATGCCGAGGGGCGCTGCGCCACGTCGCCGATAAGAACGCACCTCTCGACAGGGCCCGGGGGTTTTCCCCGGGACGCTATGTGGAACAGGTTCCACCCCGTTCCTGGCTCTTCCAACACCGGTGGAAGGCCGGCGGTTGCTGCCCCCGCTGCCGCTCCAGCCTCGCACGCGGAACAATCGCCACCCGCACCACAGCCTGGTGCCCAACCTGCCAACCAGAGGATGCATCGGAAGCTTGAGCTTGCAAATCAAGGTGTTAGAATACTTCCGTCCAAGTGTCGGGAATCTCCATGAACCTTCCAAAGACTCTCCTCTCCGCCCTTCTCCTTGCTGCGGTTGCCGTCACGACCAGTTGCACGATTGCGCCCGAACCGAATCCCCATCAGAAGAAGATCCTCAAGGCCCAATGGGTCAACCCGTATCCCCCGGGATCCTACGCTTACTTCACAGCCGAGCCGTCCTATCCCAAGACTTACAACGTCTATAAGAATTCCACCGCTTTCGGTGCGTTGGAAAAGGACAATATCCGGGTTGAAATCGATCTCTCCCTGCAACGGGCCAGGATCTACAACCGTAAGGATATCGCGATGGATTACCCCATCGCCTCCGGCAGGGGGACTTTTCCCACCCCGCCGGGCAACTACCGGATTGTGGAAAAGATCGAGCGCGAGAAAGAATCCAACCTCTACGGGACGATTTACGACGCCGAGGGCAAGGTCCACAAGACCGATGCTGACATTACGGAAGACGAAATCCCCGAGGGTGGGGAGTTCAAGGGAGCTGCCATGCCCTACTGGATGCGCTTGAGCTGGAAAGGGCTCGGCATGCACCAGGGGCGTGTCCCCCGCTATCCTGCCTCGCACGGCTGCGTCCGCATACCCTCCAAGGTGGCCTCCACGATCTACCCAAAGCTGGCCATCGGCACCCCCGTCAGCATCGTGCTGCAAGACGTTCAAAGGTAGGGAACCTGACCTTCTGACGTTTTCTCCTTCCACAGGAAAGGCGCGGACCAATCCCCGCCTTGCTGTGAAAACGGTCTGTGGCGCCCCCTACTCCCCCCTGTTATACTTGTCGTGGGATTCGGCCTTGATCTCCTTCAGCTTATCGAGGGTCTCTTCCACCTTTTCTTCATCCTTGGCAAGGAAGGCCAGTTCTAGTTCGGCGTAGCCGACGAGGGTGAGTCCCATGAGACGACGTGAATCTGCGAGTGCCCTGATCTTCTCCGGCCCCTCAGGCAGCTCTAAGATCTGTTTCGGAATCCACTTCATGGATGCAACGACGATCCGCGATCCCTCCGCGACCAGGGCTGCGCTCTTGGTCCAGCGCTCAGGATCTCTCCTGAGTCGGCGCAGTCGCTTGAGTGATCCGCTCATAAGGTCCATGGCCTCTCCCATGTCCTTCGGTTCGGGCTTCTCTGTCTCCTCCCCGCCCCGGGCATGGGGGGCCAACCCGAACAGGCCCACGGCGGCAACCAAGGTAATCAGCTTGTGGAATGACTCTTTCTTCATGACGCCCCATTACTCGCGAAGGCCACCAGATTTGTCAAATTCTCTTGACCTTCATCAAATACTCTCCCCTCCGCCGGAAAAGGCACACGGGGGACCCAACCCTATTTCGAGATCACTATCCCAGCCATCCGGTAGAGCTCAAGGGCCTGCTCAAGGGAATATCCCTGCGGCGGGAACTTGCGGCGACTTTCACTCTGCACTGCCCGCGTCACCCCCTGGCGAAAGCGCTCGATCTCCAGCTTCCGTTCGTCGTCACTGATCCCCCGCTGGACGCGTAAGGAGCGCTCTTCATTCACCCGGGCCATGGCCCGAACCAGCATGGCATGGAATTCCTTGGGATCGAAGGCACGGGACTCAAGCATCTCGGAAATCCTGGCAAAACCGCTGTTTCCGAACTCAACGGCGAGATCGGAGCTCACCACCGAACATCCCGTGAACCCACGACCATTCGAAAACCTGTAAGCGGTCGCCCACTTCTTCAGGGCGGGCCAGTCGATCGGATACTCCTGCCCTTTTTTGAGCTGAATCTTCACCGGCACACAGTGGTCCTTGATCATCCCGATCATCTTGGAATCGGACAGGGCATGAGCGCGTAGGAGGCGCCCCTCCAGCCCGCAGGGTTCCTGGGGAGGGCCTTTCTGGGGCATGTAGAAGAACACAAAGAGCGGTTTGCCCGTAGTCCTGGCCTCCTTCACCGCATTTGCGACATGGATCCGCCAGGGGATGCGATTCCACGAAAGTTTGCCCGCCTCCTCAACCTCCAACACCTTGGACACCATCTTCTTGGCTTCCGCCTGATCCCACGGTTCACGGGCCAAGACCAGCGGAAGAAGTAGTCCGAAATTCGCAAGGAGGATCGGGATAATTCCTTTCAAGGTCAGGTAGCCTAGCAACCTGCCACCGCAATCACAAACTCCACTTCAAAGTCCGATCAACTTATTGGCCCGGGCGCACCCAGCGCAATCGGGCGCCTCCATATCACCCATGCCCGCCCCGGTTCACCAGACATCCCGAAACTGCAGAACGAGGAGAACCTCCCCTCAGCCACTCTCCAGTCCATCAGGATCCATGGGGCCCTCTTTTCGTCCTTGCTGCTCCCCGCCGTCACCCAGACGGCCTTCTGTGAATAACTTTCGCGTTCAATCGTCGGCCTCCCCGGTTAGAACCTCACTCCGTGGCCGGCAAGGAAGGCAAGCTCACCCCCATGATGGCGCAGTACCAGGCGATGCGCCGCTCGCTTCCCGACGATGTGCTTCTCTTCTTCCGGCTCGGCGACTTCTACGAAATGTTTTTCGAGGATGCCAAAGAGGCCGCCGGACTCCTCAATGTGGCTCTCACCAAACGGGGTGGAGTTCCCATGTGTGGTGTCCCTCACCACGCTGCGGAAAACTACATCGCCAAGCTCATCAAGCAGGGCAGGCGGGTGGCTATCGGGGAGCAGACCTCCGAACCGGTGCCCGGCAAGATCGTGGACCGGGAGATCTCCCAGATCATCTCGGCCGGCACCATCGACAACCTCTCTCTGCTCGATGACCGCCGCCATAATTACCTCGCCGCGGTCTACGAACACCGGGACGCCTTCGGCCTCGCGGTGGT
>JAAZXD010000010.1:19474-19711 GCA_014240355.1 Roseibacillus sp.
TTGATCACTCCACCGGTGAATTCACGTTGGCGGAGTTTCCCGACCGCCAGCAGCTGGAAGACGAGCTCACCAGGCTGGCTCCCTCCGAACTCCTCATCTCCGACGAGCAGCTCCAGGTCCTCGGCAGCCTCCCTGACAACCTGCCCTACGACGGATACGCGTTTCTCCTGGATCAGGCCGTCCACACCCTGCGCGACCATTTCAAGGTGCAGTCGCTCGACGGCTTCGGCTGCGCCG
>JAAZXD010000110.1 GCA_014240355.1 Roseibacillus sp.
CTTGCGCATCTTGCGACGTCGCCGGCCTAAGCGCCTGAAGACCCGAAACAAATACCAGTGTACCGATTACCGTCTCCAGAACAATTCCCGGCGTAGACCAGGCCGTCATCAACAGTGGGAGCCCCACGGGTGCCCGCGCCCCAACCGGTATTGTAGCCGTTCTCGGGATCGGTCCCGATGATGGTGGCCCAGGTTTCCTCACCACTGCCGGCGTCCAGGCAGATGATCTCGGCTTTCCCTTTCCTGCTGCCGGTATAGTAGAGGCGGTTGCCCACCACGGAAGGAGAGCTGTAGCCCTTGCCACAATCCTCGAAGGCCCACACCAGTTTGGGTCCTCCGTCGGGCCACTTGGAGAGCAATCCCTTGTCGGCGGAATGGCCGTCACGATTCGGACCCCGCCAACTGGGCCAGTCGTTGGCCAGCGGGCCACCGCTCCCGGCCGCCGTCCTGGCGAAGGCGATGTCGTCCGGGGTGAGCCGGGAGAGGGGAATGCTGACGACCTTGCCATCGCGCCGGCGCACCTTGATCACGTCCTTGGTGAGCTCCACGAACTCGGCCGTGAGGGTTCTCCCTGAGGTCGCGTCTTTCCAGACCCTGGGCCTGGCCTGGGCCAGGGATCCCGCCAGCAGGCCGATGGCCGCGAATGTTATGATGGACTTGGTGTTCATGACGATGGTGATGGAGCCGGTAGTTCCGAAGGTAAGAAGGAGGCTGAACACAATTATTCGTCTGCTCAAACACCAATTACGTGGGGAATGGTGAATTTTTGTGGCAGTATTCCGTGCTATTGTCCCTGCAACTGTCGGGGGACCATCCGGCTCCGTGCGGGAGTGTGTCGCCGGGTGCGCAGTCGGGAGTCTTTATGGAGAAGAAGGCCAGTGCGCTTCACTTGCCCATCACCTGAATGGCCCGGGATCCATTGACATCGTTGAAGATTCGCCCTGTGCCCCGGCAGGCCTCGAATTCCCGGATCGAGGGTTTCCCCTTTTCCGTTGTCATGACCCGCAGGCGGAGGCCCCTGGTCTTGCGCGGTACGATCGGTGCGATGAAATCGTCGCCGATTTTCATGCCGTTGAAGCAGCTTTTCCAGGTCCCGGTTGCGGAATCGGCATATTGAATCTGGTAGCGGGTAATCGAGGAGGTTGGAGCCTCCCTGAGCCTGATCTCGTTGACGGTCTGGGCGCGGGGGAATAGAAGCTGCAGCCATTCCCCGGTGTCGGCCCTACCCGTCCAGGCGGTTCCCGGATTTCCATCATTAGCCTTTCCTGCCGATGGTTCCGTTGACTTTGAGGAGGCCTTCGCTCCGAGTGCGAGGTTTGGAGTAGAGCAGGAGGCACTCAAGTCGGTCACGAGGCAATTCACGAACTTCGTCCGTTTCTCCTTCTCGGGATCCATCACCCTCATGAGGGCTTCCCCCTTGGAGAGGTAGAAGCGGCATTCCTCCCAGGTGGATTCGTTCCAATCCGTCGTGTTGACAATTGCGCAACGGGGCAACCCGATGGGTCGCTTCGACTTACCGTTGATGACACAGTTCTCCATGAGGATCCCGGTGTGGGCATGCCCGTCGGAGGCGTAGCAGCAGAGTAGAAAGCCCGGGCCATCGGTGTCATGGAACAGACAATTGCGCATCGTCATGTTGTCGCAGTTCCCCTCGAAATCGAACGCTTCACCATCGCCGCTGCCCAGGCCGATGGAGACGAATCCCCATTCGCAATCCTCGAAGGTCCAGTCCTTGCAGCGGAAGAACATCGATCCGGCCACCCCGTTGAAGGAGCGGAAACCCCGGCCGATGTCGTGGGTGACGCAGTGGCGCATGGACCCGCCGACCACGCCACGGATGCCCTGCTGCCACTGGAATCCTTCCTCAAATAGGCAGCTCTCGAAGTTCATGTTCGCGAAATTGTAGATGTAGGAGGCGTTCTTGTTGAAGTTGTCCGGGCTGTTGGTCCAAAAAGCGGAAGCCAGTCGCCGGAAGATGCAGCCCTTGATGGTGATGTCCTTGAGGACAACCCGGTTGTCGCGTTCGTAGGAAAAGAAGCAGATCCCCAGTCCGATCTTGCGGCGGGGGTAATCCTCGTAGTGCTGGTAGAGGAGAGAGTCGTGAAAGTAGCAGTCCTCGATCCAGATGAACTCCTTCGTCGGGGCCCCGTCCGAGTAATCGGCGTAGATCCCGGTGAGGCAGCGGTTGAATTCAATCCCGCTTATCTTGAAGCCTCCCTGGTCCCTGAGACGAATTCCTGCAAGGTCCTTCCGGAAATCCTTCCGGTCGATCACGGGACGATTTCCCTCGCCGTAGGCGGAGATCGTGATGGGTTCAGCCGGTGTCCCGCTGCCCCTGGGGTGAAGTTCCTCGTCCCAGGTGTCCCCACGCTTGAGCAGGATGGTATCGCCCGGGATATATTCGACCGACGCTCGGGTGAGCGTTTTCCAGGGGCCAGATCCACCCTGTGCGGTCGGTGCCGAGCCCTCGAGGTTGTCGTTTCCCTCTGAGCTGCTGATGTAGAATGTCCGGGCCTTGGTGCGGACGGGCTGCGGTTCGGGCTTTGGGGTCGGCGAAGGGGCGGAGGGGGCTTGTGACTTGCGGGGAGTGGAGGAGGCTTGTGACCTGCCGGTGCCAAGGGCTACCACGCGGAATCCATAGTTGGGCCACTTGGCGCTCAGGACATCATAGCGCGTGGACGAGCGCAGGTAGCTGTCGTTGTCGTTGATAAAGTAGGATCCGCCCCGGAGCCCCACCTTGTTGCCGGACCGGTGCTCATTGTATTCCCACAGGTTGCCATTCTGGTCGAAGGTGCCGTAAGCGGTGACTGTGGCATAGGATCCTACCTCCTGGATGGCATTGGAACTGAGATTGCATGGCGGGGCCGATCCTCCCTTGCAGGCGTAGGGCCAGTATCCACCGGATCCATCCTTCCCTGGATCATAGTAGGCCGCCTTGTACCACTCGCTCTCACTGGCGAGGACCCACCTGGTGGTCTTTCCCTTGGAGAGCGCGGCGTGGTCGGGGAGGGATATGGACCCTCCCTCGATCCGGTAGGATCCTTTCTCGGTGTCCCCTTCACCCCGGCCATTGGAGAGCCAGTTGCAGTAGCGCAGGCAGGTCTCCCAGGTGACATAGCTGACGGGCTTTCTCTCCCAGCCGGTTTTGCAGGCGTAGCGATAGTCCCCGAAAGATCCGGTCCGGGTAATGCCGCCCTGCTCACCTGCCATACGGCCGTCGTAGAGACTGTGTGGGTCCCGTTTGGCGATCGCATTGAGGAAGGCGCAGAACTCCGCATTAGTCACCTCGTATTTTCCGATCCGGTAGGGGTAGGAGACGGCTCCGAAACCGGTAGAGTCCGCGGCGTTGCCTTCATCCCCTACCACGACGGTGGTGGGTTCATCCGGGGACGAGGTATCGGGTTCGTTGCCCGTTGTTTCCTCCGGGGCCTTGGGCTTAACCGGTGCGGGTTCTTCGGCGGTCTGCCCGGAGGCGGGCTCTTCCGGGGAAGGGCCGGATTTAGGACTGCCGCTGGTAGCCGCCTCTTTACCGGGTGGATCCTCGGCGGATGGGTCCTCCTTCTTGTTACATGAAGACAGAAGCGTGAGGCTGCAGCAGACTACTGACAGGAAACCAAGGTTGTTTTTCAGGAGGGGTCGCATCATGCAGGTAGTGCGAGGTCAGGGTGTGAGGATGGTCTCATGGCGAGATGGGGGCCAGCGGGAAAAGAGACGCGATGATGCTCCTGCGGATCACAACCCAGGCTGAGGTCACGGATTATCCCGCAATCCGGACGCAGGAAGAAGGCGTCGGCTCTTACGTTGCCCCGGGCCAATCCTCCGCGAACTCAATTGGCCAGCTCAAGGGCCCGGAAGTAGGCCGCTTCCGGGAGATTCAGGGCCGGGAGAATACCAGTGAGTTCGAGCTCGAAGCCGGAGGCCGACCGGGGCGTGCCGAGGTTGGCCCAGTTTTGCAGGTCGGTGGACCACTGGAGCTGGTAGAGCCTGCCGGTCTCCGTGCCGAAGCTGATCTCAGCGCGGCCCTGCGGGGTGAAGGAAGCCTCGGTGACCTGCAGGTAGTTCGCGCCTCGGGTGTCGCTGAACCGGTAGATGTCGCCGGTGAAGAGGGAGGCCACGTAGAGGTTGCCCTCCTCGTCCTCGCCAAAGGCAGAGATACGCAGCGAGGTGTCGAGGAACTGGCGATTGATCCAGTTGCCCGCGGGGTCCCGCTGGAGTCCCCAGATCCGACCCGAGTTGTAGTCGCCAAAGAAATAAATTCCTTCCATACGGGGGAAGCTACGTCCCCGGTAGATGTAACCACCGGTGATGGAACTTCCGGCGTTGTGGTCGTACTCGAATACCGGATCGGTGGAGGTTCCCTTGGTGAGGCGGGTTCCGGAGTTGAAGGTGTTGAACCCCTCGATCCGCCGCCACTGGAAGTTCTCGCCGCCCGTGCTGGAGGCCGGGACGAAGTTGACTTCCTCCCAGTCGTACTGTCCCACGTCCGCGATATACATGTCACCGGTCTTGCGGTCGAATGACCAGCGCCACGGGTTGCGTAGTCCGAAGGCCCAGATCTCGTTGGGGACCTGGGGGTCGAGAAGGAAGGGGTTGTCGGGCGGGATGGCGTAATTGGAGCGGGGGTCGGGAGCGCCCTCCACGTCGATGCGCAGCATCTTGCCCAGGAAGGTGTTGGTGGCCTGTCCGTTACCGATTGAGCCATGGGCGTCCCCGGCCCCACCTCCGTCACCCATTCCGATATAGAGGTAGCCATCCGGACCGAAGTGGATCTGGCCACCGTTGTGGTTTGACTGGGGCTGATCGATGACGAGGAGAACTTCCTCGCTGGCCTCAAGGGCATCGTCGGGATTGGCTGGGTTCACCGAGAAGCGGGAGATCACGGTGTCGCCGCGACGGGATGCGTTGTTGCTGATGTAGTTGACGTAGAAGTGTCCTTTGGTGGCATAGTCTGGTGAAAAGGCGAGTCCCAGCAGACCACGTTCATCGCCGCCGCTGTCGTTGGTGTTCACGCTGGAGCGGATATCGAGAAATGTCCGCAGGGCACCGCCGTCCCAGATCCGGATGCGGCCTCCTCGCTCCACGATGAAGAGCCGGTCACTGCCATCGCCGGCATTGATGAGATCGACGGGGCTGTTGGCGGTGGTGATGACGGGATTGCCCAGTTGAAGGTCGGGCCAGACCGGAGGCGCGATGTCGCTGGTGAGGAGGCGGGGCAGGATGAGGAAGTCACTGCTGCTGGCCCCCCCATTCAGTCCGTGGAGGGCGAGCATGTTGCTGCCGGGATTGAGCAGGGGCAGGAAGGCGCTCAGATCGAATCGTTCGAACTGGAGGGCGCTGGAATCGGAATTGTTGGCACTGGCAGCAGAGGAGGGGCCGGGTTGCAGGGGAGCATTGGCGGCCGCGACCTGCACTCCGTTGAGGTAGGCAATGAAGCCGTCGTCATACTTCATGTCCAGGAAGAGCCCTTGGGCGGAATTGAGGGTGGCCTGGTCAATGGTGCAGGGAATCCGGATGTAGGCGGTGGCATTGATGTCCTCCATGACGTCCTGGAGATCCAGTCCGAGGAGTCCGGCGTAGCTGGTGCCTGAGGTCGGGTTCGCTTCATAGCCGATCCCGGTGGTTCCGGCGCTCCAGTTCGCGGCATTGGGCGGAGCGGCCACGTTGGTCCAGTCCGCGACCGAGAGGGCGTTGCCGCCATTCCCGGCAGTGGGGACGAGGGCGGTGACCGTGGCAGCCGGATCATCTGCCACCAGGACCGTTTCAGCTGCGAAGAGGGGCGGGGTGAGGGCAAGGAGGGGAAGGGCAGAAGACGCGGAAAGAAGGATCTTCATGGGGCGGCACTTCATGGGATGGCACTGTCATCTAGATTGGCTGAATTGCCAATCCGATTTCGAGGAGAGTTGGGGCTTCTTCACTGCCCCCGGGGCGCCAGGATGATTCTGCGGGGGCTCCTGGAAGGGGGGGATGTCCTGGCTGGCGCTGGGGCAGGAATCCCTCCCTTGCCAAGCGGACCGTGGGGGCTAGGATCTTCCCGCCCTGCGCCCCGGTAGTTCAACGGATAGAACAAGGGTTTCCTAAACCTTAGATGTGGGTTCGATTCCCGCCCGGGGTACCATTGGTTTCCGGGATTTCGGCCGGGGAAGCGGTCAGTCCCGGACCAAAAGAAAAGGGGAAAGGCAAGCTTATAGCCTCAGGAGCGGCGGCCCTGCTGTTGATCGGGTTGACTAAGCCCTGACACCCTGCTCCGGGCGTCACCTATTTTTCCGGAAACCAGTCTTCGTTCACGACGAATCCTCTGGCCTTGATGTAGTCCTTCCGATTCTTGTAGTAGCTCTCCATCTTCGATCGATCGAACCAGATTTCCTGCTCCCTCATAACCGCATGGTGGGCCATGCCGATCGAGACCCAGGAGGGGATTTTTTCGAATTCTCCGGTTCGGCATCCATAAATTGCGAGGAGGGCGAGAGGTTCGGTGATGTTCAGGGGCACGACTTTTGGTCGGTCGTAATCCAGCTGATTACTCCCGAACTTTTCCCTCATCATGTCCTTCACCGTAATTCCCTCGTGGGGCGACTGCTTGAATTCCTTCAGGGCTGGGAAATTCTGCTTCCGGTCCGCTTCCACCACGAAAAGGCCGCTCCCGGAATCCTGTCGGCGCCTGATGATTTCCCTTCCCAGATGCTCCATGAACTTCAGGGTTTCAGGGTTCCGGGTCACGCGGTAGATCTCGGAGAGTGCGAACACGTATCCATCCTCCGCCCCGTTCTTCGCTTCATAGTTGAAGGTGGGGATGGCCTTGCTGTTCTCCCCGATGTCCCCCAGTCCGGCTCCCCGGTAGAGATTCCGCAGGAGCTTCCAGTAGCGGGTCCTGGACCCGGGGGAAGTGCACAAACGAAAGCCCTGCGCGACGGCAGCGAAGAACGTCGGGGTAACGGGCCGGTGCCGGAATGATCCCCCGGGCTGCGCCCCCCATCCGTGAAGGGTTGCTTCCTCGGTAAACACGAGATCGGTCACGTCCTGGCCATCCAGCAGGATGCTCCTCAGGTGGTGAGCCCTTGGATCATAGGCCGCCTGCATGTAGTTCAGGATCCACTGGTCCACTGCTTCATGGACCTTCCTTATTTCTTCGTATCGGCCGTGCTTCTTGGCCTGCTCGATCGTGCCCAGGACGCCGAGGGCGTGGATGGGAACGCTGTTGATCCAGCTCGAGATGATCACCCGGGCCTCATTGGCCTTCGAGTCGGGGTAGGCCTCAACGTAGGTCTCGAGCCCGCGCCGGTAGAAGGGGGGAGGATAGAGCATCATGGGCCAGATCCCTGTTTTCGGATCGCTCTTCGCCGCGACGACTTCGAGGATCCGGTTCGCCCAGGTTCGTGGCTTCAGGTCGTCTTCAAGGCAGCCGAGGGTGAAGCCGCTGTAGGCGAGATCATAGGCGAGGGCGATGAAGGACAGTTCGCCGCCCTGGGTAAACTCGGGGAGATCCGCCACTTCCCGGAGGGGGCGGTTCCAGACCGTCTCAATGTCAACCCGGGTATTGAAATTCGCGTGGCGGTTGTAGCGCATCGAGTGCCAGTCCCGGATGTAGGTTTCCCATATTCCCTTGATGAACCTGGAGGTTTTCCCGGGAGAGACGTCATGGAAGAATTCATAGAACGGGAATGTTTCCTGGAGCTCAAACTGTTCGCTGCCCCTGCCGTCGCTGTAGGCCTGTCCCTCGACCAGGTCGATCGACATGTGGTTTCCAAATGCCAGTAATCCGCTCCGGGGGTAGATGTAGTCCTCGAACATGCAGATCATCGAGTCCATGACCGCCTCCGCGTACCTGGCGTCACCCGTGAACAGGCTCATGGAGGCAAGGAACCTGAGCAGGTTCTGGGAGCGCTCGAATCGCGAGAGAATCACGGGATGGTTTGGGCCGCCCTGGGCTGGTTTCAACCATCCCAGCGTGCCGGGAGCCTTGAGGGTTTCCCGGTTCAGGTGCTGCACGAACAAGGCGGAGTTCTCCGGTCCGTATTCGTCCCGCCCGTGCATGATGGCGGTGTCGGCAAATTTTTGTGCGGCGGAGAGAAATTCGTCCTCCTGGATTGCTTTCTTTGAGAGCTTCTTTTCTCCCACCCAGTTCCTGTGGATTCGCTTCCGGGCGGCGTGCCGGTCCACTTTTCGTGCCAACTGTTCATCCTTGCCCAGTGGTCCCGGTGTGATGAACCGGGCCTTCCGGGTCGTGGCGGGCAGGGCCAGGGTTTCGAGCTGCTTTTCGTCGGTGATCAGCCTGATCCCCTGGAGGACGACGCTGGAGTGGTTTCCCTCCGGGTTGCGGTTGGCCACAATGTGGTAATTTCCCTTTTCCCTCTTGTTGATGCCGAAAGCGGTGACTGGCACGACGTCCCAGAAGAACGCGCCCTCTTTATCGCCGACGGCCGCATGGGTGAGGATTTTTTCGTTTCCATTTACAAGCACCTTCATGGAGCGACTGGAACCACGACCTGGGTTTTCCTTGCAAAGCCACATGAACGCCAGTGAATGCTCTGGGTCTGGATCAACGTCCAAATTGATCTCCAGCCCCCCCCCTGAGACGAAGTACATGGGGTAACCATTGAAGAGAGAAATGTCCTTGTCGTCTCGGCTGAAATGAATCCACGCGAGGGGTTGGGAAGAAACGTCTGCCGCGGAGGCTGTGACGCCGAGAGAGAGGGCACAAAGGCAGACCGACAGGAGCTTTCCCAAGGGGTTCTGGAGATCAGGGCGGGCACTATTGGTCATGCGGAAAACAGATCAGGTGTTCTCGGGCGTTCTTCTCAGCCACCGTGAGGGTAGCACGGCCGGTTCCTGAGGGATGGGGTCCTACTCGAAGGAAAGGATCAGGCTTTCGATCATCGGTTTGGATTTGTTCCCGGTGGTATCGGTGAGCTTGAGTTCGATCTGGAAACCGTGCCCGGCGGGCAGGTCGCACAATCGGGTAGGGAGGGAGGGGTCACAATGGTTGCATAGGAGTCGCCGGGCGCGTAAAAGAGCACCACGTCGAAAATAAGACGCCGGGGATCCGAG
>JAAZXD010000111.1 GCA_014240355.1 Roseibacillus sp.
CTCCCTGACATTCGCCGTCGCCCGTGCTCGTCCTTCCGGCCAAGACCCAGCTCCATGCGATACACCGCCTCCGGTATCAGCGCGATTGCTTTCAAGCAGACTGCCAGGCCCTCACGCACATCCTTCGCCTCACCAATCGCACGCAGCATGTATTCCCGATAACGCCTTAACTCGGTCTCCCCCGGCAACCGGTATACCAGGGCCTTGAACTGATGCTGCACCGCCGCATCGACCTGCTCATCGCTCGGCTTCTCCGATTCCAGAACCGCGCGAAAGATCGGAGAGACGTCACGACTCAGCTGGTGCTCGACAATCGTTCGGGCGTTGCGCAGTAACGTTTCGAACGTCGCGGAGTCCACATGCAGATTCACCGCGTAATCGTTGATTCCAGGCCTCTTCTCCAGGGCGAAGGGCTGTCGCACCCGACGCAACTCCTCCCAGTGGTGCTTAATGATCCGCTGCTTGGTGCGATCGTAGATGTTCGGGTTGATCCGCCATAGCCGGGCAGGGGAGAACGGCCGATCGTCAATCTCTCCGCTGAAGAGCTTCTCGTGACTGACATGATTTCCATACCCGAACTGGCCCATCAAATACCGTATCCGATCGGAGGAATGCGCCTTCTCCAGCTCATCGCCAAGCCATGACACCACCGACATCCGATCGTCGTCGTCCGGTTGATCCTCATCCTCCGGGGGCATTTCGCCCTCGCGCAGTTGCTCAAGGACGATCCCCCAATTCTCAAAATCGTAGCCCTGCGCGACACGTCCGTCCAGGCGATCAAGGCGGATTCCTCCTTTGGCTTTCTCGGCACCATGACACCTGACGCAATGGTTTTCCAGGAACGGACGCACAGACGCTCCGCTATCAGCCCGGGATTGAGTCACCTCCTCCTGAGGCTCGGCCCCCGACCCGAAAACCAGCGACACGGCCAGAAACCCGAGACAGGCCATTGGGCAGGCATGGATTGGAGGTCTGATGGGGGAAGAGTAGTCCCCGAAACGAACACAAGGCAAGCTGACGCTCCCAGCTGGCCCTGACCCTTCCGGACCCTCCACCAGTTGCTTCCGCCTGATCGGATCGTGGTGGTTTTCCGCCACAACTCCGTAAGCCCTGCGGGGTTTCATCCGTATCAGGTCTGAACATCCGACAATCAGGCTGTTTCCCTCGTCTCGAAACCTGTATTAACGACCCCATGAAGTGCATCACAGGCACCATTCTTGTGCTCGGCTCCGCCACTCTCGTGGCCGGGTCCGCTCCCCACGCCAAGCCCCTGGAACTGCAGGAGGTTCTCCGGGTGGCCTCCACCATCGATCAATTGCTGGAGAAGGACCTCGATGCACGCAAGTTGCAGCCGCTGCCGATTATCCCGGACGAACTTTTCGTGCGGCGGACCTTCCTCAACATCGTGGGCCGTATTCCCACCGCGATGGAAACGTCCCGGTTCCTCGATGACAAGATGCCCGACAAGCGCACGCACCTGATCGAGCGCCTGATCTCCTCTCCCGGCTATGACAGCTCAGTTTTCAATTACTTCGCCGACCTCCTCCGGCTCCAGACGACTGCCGAACAGTATGGGCTGGGCTGGCACGTGTGGCTGCGCAACTCCCTGGCCTCCGACAAGCCCTGGAACAGGATTGTCCACGAAATGCTTTCCGCGGAGGGCCATGCTTCGAAGAACCCCGCGGTAGGATACTACCTCCGCGACCGCGGCATGCTGCTCGATAACGTGAGCAATACAGTGCAGGTCTTCCTCGGCCACCAGATCGGCTGTGCCCAGTGCCACGACCACCCTTTCGACAAGTGGACTCAGATGGAATATTACGAAATGGCGGCCTTCAGCGGAGGAATTGCCTATCGCAGCGAGGAAGCACGAACGGTCATCAGCAAGGTCACGGAGCAGGCGAAGAAAAATCATCCCCGCATGACCCGGTCTCTCAAGAACAAGAACAAGGCCGAAAAAGCGAAGGCCCAGAAGACCATGTACAGGCGGATCAGTGGCGACATGCGCTATCTCCTCCGCTATTTTAACAGGAACGAGATCGACGAGTCCGCCAAGCAGGAGCTCAAGCTCCCCGACGACTATCAGTACGAGGACGCCGACCCCGGCGAGGCAATCGAGCCCGCCACCCTCTTCGGCGCCAAGGTCAAGGACGTGAAGCCCGAAGATCGCCGCCGGGTCTTTGCCGACTGGGTGACTTCGACCGAAAACCCCTATTTCACCAAGGTCATCGCCAATCGGCTCTGGCGGCGCACCTTCGGGCACGGCCTGGTTGATCCGGTAGACGACTGGAACAGCAAGCTGGTGGGTTCCCATCCGGAGGTCCTCTCCTACATCGAGAAAGTGATGAAGGGGGTGAACTACCGGACCCGTGACTTTGAGCGGATCCTCTACCACACCAGGCTCTTCCAGCGGCAAGTCTCACCCGTGGAAGCTACCCCGGGCACGGATTACTATTTCGTGGGTCCCCAGCTCCGCCGGATGTCCGCCGAGGAACTCTACGATTCCTTCACCGTTCTGGCCTTCGGTAACACCGACGACAACATCAACACTTCCCTGAAGTACAAATGGAAAAACTACCAGGGTGACATCAGCGGGCTCCTCAACCTCTCTGCCAACAAGCTCCTCGAGGCAGGCAGGGCAGCCAAGGAAATGGAAGAGCAGAGACGAGTCTACCAGCGAAAGTACCGGGAACTTGCAGTCGCCATGAACAAGGCCAGGACCGGAGGCAACGCCAGGGAAGTGGAACGTCTCAAGCAGCGCCAGCAGGCCCTGCGCCGGGAGGGAAAAAGGAAACAGGAGGAAATGGGCATGAGCAGCGCGGCAATGAACCGCTCCGGCGGTGGAGCCCGGGCCGCGATCAACATGCGGGCCTCCGAGCACCCCAGTCCGTTCAAGGCTGGTCACCTGGTCCGGCAATTCGGTGGTTCGGACCGCAACACCCCGGAGGCGGCCCACACCGCCGCCACCATCCCACAGGCCCTCACCCTGCTGAACGGACAGGTTGCCGCCAGCACGGAGAGCCGACGGTCGAAGGTCTTCGAGGCCCTGGTGGAAATCACCAATCCCGAACAACGCCTTGAGTATCTTTTCCTGGCCTTCTACGCCAGCCGCCCCTCCGAGGCCGAGAAGAAGGATCTCCTTCCCCTTGCCAGGGACCGGGAGGATATCTTCACCCTCGCGCGGGCCATGCTCACCTCCAAGCGCTACCTCTTCATACAATAAGGGTGCTCCTTCACGACCATTCCGTATCTGAAAACCCCCATTTCACTCATCATGTCCGACCTCAACAAACTCGACGAACTGGACCGCCGCTCCTTCATGGCTTCCGCAGCCCGAGGCTGCCTGGGCGTCACCATCGCCGGAAGTGCGGCAGAGCTTTTTTCTCCGGCCGCCCACGCTGCCGACCCTGCCACCGTGTCAGAGGGTGGGGGCAAGGCCAAGAATGTGATCTACCTCTTCATGTCTGGCGGCATGACCCACCTCGACACCTTCGATCCCAAGCCGGAAGCGCCTGATGAGTTCCGGGGACCAACCGAAACCATCAAGACCAAGGCCGATGGTGTGCGACTCGGCCATTACATGTCCAAACTGGCCGGACAGGCGGACAAGATCGCCCTCGTCCGCTCCATGACCTCCACCCAGGGGGCCCACGGACCGGGACGCTATTTCATGCGTACCAGCTACACCCAGCGGGCTTCCATCGTGCACCCCTCCAACGGGGCCTGGATCACCCGGCTCAAGGAACGGGCAAACAAGAGCCTGCCATCCTTCGTGACCGTCGGCTCGGGCAATAACCATCCGGCGGCCGGGTTCTTTGAACCCCAGTATGCACCGCTCCCGGTTGGGGATGCTAACTCGGGGCTGCAGAATGTGCGGCGACTCCGTCAGGTCAGCGAAGCCCAGTTCAACAAGCAACTCGCTCTCCGTCAGCTCCTTGACAAGCAGTTCGACGAGCAGTTCCACAAGGGACAGAAAAACGTGCGGGCCTACAACCAGGTCTTTGAGGAGGCGGTCAAGCTCATGCAAAGCAAAGACCTCGAGGCTTTCGACCTGAAAAAGGAAAACGCCAAGGTTCACGCCGCCTACGGCGCCCACAGTTTCTCCAAGGGGGTTCTCCTCGCCCGCCGCCTGGTGGAACGCGGGGTTCGCTTCATCGACGTCGAACTCGGCGGCTTTGACTTGCACAATGACAACTTCGATCAGTGCGAGCAGAAACTCCCCATCCTTGACCAGGCATTGTCAGCCCTCCTGCAGGATCTCGAAGGAAAGGGCCTCCTCGAGAGCACCCTCGTGGTGGTGGCCACCGAGTTCGGACGCACTCCCAAGATCGTGCAGGAACGTTCCGGGCGAAACCACTTCCCCAAGGCCTTTTCCTACCTCCTCGCCGGGGGCGGAATCAAAGGGGGCCAGGTTTACGGAAAAACCGATGAGACCGGTTCCAACGTGGCGGAAAGCCCGGTCACCGGACCGGACTTCAACGCCACCATCGGATTCGCCATGGGAGTGCCCCACGACCTGACTCTCATGTCCCCCAGCCGACGGCCCTTCAAGCTCGGGGCACGGAGCGGCCAGCCCCTCACAAAGCTGTTCGGATAGAGCGCAAGGCCCTGCCCGGACCTCTACGCCCTGCCAATCGGAAACAAGCATTCCTGCACCAGGATCACTTGATCCCTGCGTCCACTCCTAGACCACTATCCAGAGCAGGGAGGCCATGATCAACCCCACCACCGAGATGACGGTCAGGATGGGAGTCCAGGTCAGCAGGGTCTCCCGCTCGGTCATGTGGAAGTAGCGGTTAACAATCCAGAATCCGCTATCGTTGACGTGCCCGAAACCGGTAGCCCCCGCCGCTATCGCAATCGTAACCAGCGCAAGCTGGGAGGTGGAATAGTCACCCGCTGCCAGGAAGGGGCTGATCAAGGCTGCCCCCGTGACCATCGCCACGGTAGCGGAACCCTGTGCAATGCGGATGATGGTGGTGAGCGTCCAGGCCAGGATGAGAGGGCCCAACCCTGATCCCTGCAGGATATACGCCAGCGCATCCCCCACCTTGGTGGTGATCAGCATCTGCTTGTAAACCCCGCCCGCTCCGGTCACTAGGATGATGATCCCGGCTGGGCCCAGGGCCTTGGTGGCTACTTCCATGAGGGCATTTCCACGAACGCCCCGGCGCATACCGAGGACATAGATGGCCGCACAGGTGCCAATGAGCAGGGCGATGATGGGATGCCCCAGGAAAAGAATGACGTGTGCCGGCGTAGAGGCTTTCGCCTTCAGGCTGCCAAGGGCGGTATCGAAGGACTTCTTCTTGTCCAGTCCCTCTGTCAGCGTCCTGCCTTCCTCGGTAGCCAGAAATTCCGGGACCCCGTCCGCGATCGAGCCCTCTACGAAGGAAGCCACCACGATAATGAGAATGGGCCCCCCCAGGATGGCCAGGATGGTGCACACGGAGGGAATGCCCAGCAACTGGGTGCTGCTACCGGTCTCTCTCTCCTCCTCCGGGTCACCATCGGCAGCGGGAGGATCGATATGGAACTTCTCTCCCAGCCAGCTGCAGATCGGGATGGTAATCAGGGCGGTGGGAAGGCCCACCAGGACTCCCCAGAGAATAGCGTAACCCAGCGGAACCTGCAGGGCGAAGGCGACGAAGGTAGGTCCCGGGGTGGGCGGCACGAAGGCGTGCGTCACCGCCATCCCCGCCAGTAGCGGCAGGGCAAATACGAGGACAGACTTCCCGCTCTTCCGAGCAAGGGCGTAGATAATGGGAGCAAGAATCACGACCCCCACATCGAGGAAGACGGGGATCGAAATGAGAAACCCGGTGAGCAGCATGGCCCAGTTGGCCCGCTTTTCCCCGAAGGCCTTGAGCATCCCGTTGGCAAGGCTCTGCGCCCCACCCGAGTGCTCAATCATCTGGCCGAAGATCGCCCCCAGCCCGATGATGGTGGCAATGAACCCGAGGGCACCGCCCATCCCGACCTTGATGGTGTCCCCCACCTCGATGAGCTCCATCGTCCCCGAGGCGATCCCGACAAAGATGGCTGCCAGGAGCAGGCTCACGAAGGCCTGGATCCGAAAGGCCAGAATCAGGACAAGAATAAGGATGATGGACAGGACCAGGACAGAGACCAGGCGGAAGGTATCATATTCGGCCTCGACAGCGGCCTGCGCGAGAATGGAAAAAGCGTTGAGTCCCATGGTGGTATGCAGGTTGGGAGCAACCCCTACCCGGCGGCAAGGGGGAAGTGACGACGTGCTCAGGTTTTCCGGCCCACCAAAAAGCGCCCGGAACCCGGGCGCCTGCTTCTCGCGGCAGAAGACTGGATTGTCTCCGCTCTAGGGCTGTGGAAGAAGGATCGTCTTGGAGTAGCGGTAGGAGTTCTTGGCCAGGAACCGGTTCCGGTCGGACCCGGTGAAGTTCGCCTTGCGCAGGGTGGCGATCCCGTTGTCCGTGAGGACCGTGATGCTGAGGTCCACCGCCGAGATCCGTCCGCGTTTGAAGGGTACGTTCCCGCCGTCGTCCACCTTGATCCCATTGCCCGTGAATCTGAAGGTCTCCGCCGCGGAATCGCCCCCGGTGCTGATGATGGGAATACGCTCGATCCTCGTGACAAGCCGCCCTCTGTCCAGTTCGGTGTATTCCACCGTAAAGACCACGGTCAGTTCGAAGATGTTCTCGCAGACAAAATTGCTCGAATCTCCGAGATTGGCCTCGTAGCGCCTGAACTTCGTATTGAGATCCTTCGGATTGACAGGGTCGTGTTCAAGGAGGTTCTCGAAGGTCTCGTCCGGATCAACCAGGTTGCGGTAGAGGGCAAAGACATTGAACTTATCGTCGTAGCCATCCGTGATGGGATCCTTATAGAGCAACTTGTAGTTCAGTCCCGTGACGTCCCCTCCCTTGTCCTTCTGTCCCTCGACGTCTCCTTCATAACGATCGGTGACCGCGGAAAACATGAGGATGCGGGCGGCATTCGGGCTTTCATTGTCGGCCGGACCCGGTTCATCCGGATCCGTCTCGGTATAGAGCCACTCGAAATTACTCCCGGTCCGGACAACCATGGCCTCGAAGTCCCGGCTCATCTGATCGAGAGAGGCCTTGGCCTGCCGGGAGGCCCTTACCTTGTTCCGGCTGATCCGCCACCCATCGAGGGCCACCCCCGTCACGGACACCAGAAGGGTAAGGAGAATGACGGTAATCGCCATCGCCACCATCAACTCGGCCAGGGTGAATCCACGCGCGGAGCGTCTTGGAAAAAGGGAAATGGTCATGGCTGGGAAAGGCAGGGGGTCTGGTCAGCGGCGCACACCGAGATTCCGGGAGAAGAGGGGTCTGCCCAGTGAGTCAGGATTGCCATCGCCATTGGTATCACTGAGGTCCAAACGCTCGATGAACTCGTAGCTGTTGCTCTTCAGCGCGTAAAAATCGCCCGTGTAGGCAATGATGGCACCAGGATAGGAAACCACGTTATCGATCGCGTCATGGGAGTGCATGTTCTTGATCTCTCCATGGCTACCCGGGATGAGGACGGGATCCTGGCCGTCGTCGAAGATCATCTGAGTCATCCGCACAAGGTAGACCCGGCCCTCCACCTCCTCGAGATCATCTTTGAGATCGTTTTCCGCGTCGCCCCTGCGCCGGACAGCCGGCTGGAGGATGAAGTCCCGACCGGACTGTCCGCCATCCAGGGTGAACGGTTCGAGCGTAGCGTCTTCCCGGATTTGCTTCGGATCACCCCGGTAATTGTAGAGCAGGACGACCTTGTCCGATTTGCCGGAATCCCGAATCCACTCGAAGGCCTTGTGGAAGGAATTGTCGTAGTCGTCATCGGGACCCACCCGCAGCGTGCCCAGTTCCCTCTCCAGGGCGGTGGTGAGACGACCCGCCTCCTGGGCACTGAGAACGCGCCGGATGCTTGAGGAAGCCGGTCCGAAGACAGCCAGGAAAGTCGTGAGGAGAACGGCCACCACTCCAATCGCAATCACGGTCTCCATGAGCGTGAACCCACGGCGACCGGTGCGACCGGGCTGGGAGAGAATCGTGTTCATTGCGCGCGATCGATTTGTTCAGGGCTGCGGAAAATGGAGGTCCGGCCATTGCGCCAGACGACGAAACCCACCTTGTTGTTCTTCAGAATCGTGGGTTCTTCCGCGCCACGGGGGCGCGCTCCACTGATGAGGACGACCGCCGCGCCGGGATCCAAAGCGGCATTCTCACTGTCGACGCAGACGCCCTCAGGGTTGAACTCAAAGTAGTAGCACTCCTTGAGCGAATCCGATTCACCGGGAAGCTTAATGCTCATGGTGCCCGGCTTGCCCACTCCGATCGCAGCAGCCACTCTTTCGCTCTCCTCGATGCTGAAGTAGACCCCGGTGGGAAGTTTTGTTGCCTGCGTTTCAACCTTCCATCCGCCCCCCTGCGCGTCTCCCGCCTGATTGGTGCCCTCCACCGCCATATACATGTAGCGTAGATAGCGGTCGCCATCCTCCCCGTATGGGTCGTTGTCGTCCAGCTCCTTGTGAATGAGAAGCCGTGCGCGTATTCCCCGGCCCACCGCAGCACTGCGCACTTCATCAAAGAGAGCCTCGGTGACGGAAACCGCGGTAGTTGTCGCCTGACCCCGGTCGATGCTCTGGATTCCAACCGCAGCAACCGAGAGCAGAATGGCGATGACCATCATCACAGCCATAATCTCAACCAGGGTGAAGCCTGCCCTCCGTCGGGGCGAAGGCAGGGGTGGATATTTTGGTAGTGGGTTCGCGCGCACGGGTGTCGTGATCCTGACGAGTTTCTGTTGCTAACCATAGGAGCTCCCGAGGCCAACGCAAGAACTTGTAACCACATTGTATTCTCAAATGCGCGATATTGCCCGCGAGTCTTCATATTATCCCAAATCAGGGAGATATCCCGGCATTCTGGCGACCATGGCAACCTTTTTCTGGTCTGCAGAGGAGAAT
>JAAZXD010000112.1 GCA_014240355.1 Roseibacillus sp.
AGCAGGGGTGGTAGCGGGAGGGGCAGCTTGGTAAGGGCGGACAGCATGGGCAGGCGTTGAGCGATAATCAATATTACCAAAATATCAATATAGTGGAAACGATATTACAAAAAGAAATACCATTTCGTTCGCAGGTCTCTCTAAATAAGAGACTTAGCGAACAACACCTCTCTGGGAGGACTGTAAAAAGTCCAGCATTTGCAGGACTTTCTCATTTTCAGCGACCTCCAAGGACTTCAAGACCTCAATCTGAGAGGCTAGATTAGCCTCTTTTTTTAAGAAAAGCGTCTTATAGGCGGTCTTGAGGGCGCGGATGTCTTCTTCGGTGAAGCCGCGGCGCTGGAAACCGATCAGGTTCAGTCCCCGCAGCTGAGCGGGATGCCCGTCGGCAATGGTGTAGGGGGGGACGTCCTGCACGATCTTGGCACAACCACCGATCATGGAGTGGGCCCCGACCCGGCAGAACTGGTGGACACCGGCCAGGCCCGACAGGATGACGTGGTCTCCCACGGTGACATGGCCCCCCAGGGTTGCGGCGTTGGAGAGGATGCAGTGGTTTCCGACCACGGAATCGTGGGCCACGTGGGCGTAGGCGAGGAAATTGTTGTCGGAGCCGATGCGGGTGGGAATCTCCGGGGTGCTTCCCCGGTGCACAGTGACGAACTCGCGGAAGGTGTTGCGGTCGCCGATGTGGGCGTGGGTTGGCTCACCGGCATACTTGAGGTCCTGGCTCCGGGCCCCGATGGAGGAGAAGGGGTGGAATTCGTTGTCTTCACCGATGGTGATCGGGCCCTCCATCACGAGGTGGGCGTGGAGGCGGCTGCGGGCACCGATCCGGACCTCGTCACCGATCACGCAGTAGGGGCCAATTTCCACCCCGGCCCCGAGTTCGGCCTTGGGAGAGACGACGGCAGTGGGATGAATCACGATGGGGGACGGAGGCTGGGGAAAGGCTACGTGAATGCGGGCGGGGGGAAAGGCTAGGATGTCCAAATTTTTCCCAGGACCGGCTGGCAGGCCAGGAAACTAATGCAAATTACTTGCATTAGTTCCCTGCTGGCGTTAGTTGGTAGCCATGGCTCCCCGGTGCCTGATTCCCGCTCTTCTCACTGCCTTCACCTCCGTGGTGGGGGCCGAGGTCAAGGTGGCGGTCCTGCATCCTCTCCTTGGAGATCTCGTCCAGAAGGTGGGCGGAGAGCAGGTGCAGGTGGTTGACTTGATGGGGCCGGGCGGTGACCCGCACAAGTTCGAACCCGGGGCCAGGGAGTTGCGGGAGGCCAGGGGTGCTCAGCTCTACTTTGTCTGCGGCAAGGGACTGGAACCCTATCTCCCGAAGCTGAGGGATGCGGTGGGCGCGGACCGGGTGGTGGAGGTCGGTGAGTTTCTTCCCACTCTCAAGGCGGAGGTTCTCTGCGATCACGACGGCCACACGCACCTGCATGAGGAGGTGGATCCCCACTGGTGGCATTCCATCGACTGCTGGCGGCGAGCGGCCACCAGGGTGCGCAAGGAACTGGCGGGTATCGATGCGGTGAATGCGGATCTTTACCGGAAGCGCGCTACGGTGGTGCGGAAGGAACTTTCCCGGCTGCATCTCTGGGCGACCGGGGAGCTGAGCAGGGTGCCGGCGGAACACCGCACCCTGGCCACCGCCCATGCCGCCTTTGCTTATTTCTGCAACGAGCACAAATGGAAGATGCTCGCGGTTCAGGGTTTGAACCGGGAACGGGTGGATTCCCCGAAGTTTGTGGTGGAAGTGGCCTCCGCCATCAGGAAGGAGAAGGTCCGGGCCGTTTTCCCGGAGCAACGCTCAAACCCCAAGATGCTGAAGACAGTGGCGGAGGGAGCGGGGATTGCGCTCGGCGGGTCCCTCATGGCCGACGGTGGTGATTCCATCGAGAAGATGTTCCGCCACAATGTGAAGACCATCGTGGACGCCCTCGGGAGGAAGTGAGCCCCGACGAACTCGCCTGGGCCTGGCCATCCGGTCCACGGCTCGCGGAAAAGGCGTCGGCAGGGAAGACGTCATTTGCGGCTTTGGGATTGAGCGCTCAAGCGGACCGGCGCAGAGTGTGGTGTGTTGAATGGCCTGGGGATGTCGCTGGCGAGTGGGGTGGAGGTGTCCCCGCTCTTCGGGTTGCTCACCTTCGTCCTGGTGGGAGTGGTGCTCGTCTCCCTGGTGCTCCTGCGCTTCCGGCAATCCCTCCTGGTCGGCTACTTCGTGTGTGGAGTTCTTCTCGCCAACAGCGGGGTGCTGGACTGGGTCGGAGCGGATTCAAGCGACCTTGATCGTCTGGCGGAGCTGGGGGTCATTCTTCTCCTCTTCACTCTCGGTCTGGAGTTTTCCTTCAAGGAGATGAAGCACCTGCGCCGGGTTGCCCTGGTGGGGGGAGGTTGGCAGGTGGGACTGGTGGGGCTGGGGGCAGGAGGAGTCTGCCTGGTCTTTGGAGTTGCGGTGCCAGTGGCCATTGCCTTCGCGGTGGTGGTGGCGCTCTCCAGCACCGCCGTCAGCATCAAGGCCTTCCAGGACCTGGGGATGGCGGACAGTCCGGCTGCGCGCGTGGCCCTGGGCATAGCCATTTTTCAGGATCTCCTGGTGATCTTCTTCATGATCGTGCTGCCCCCGCTTTTGGGGCAGGGAGGAAGTGGCATGGTGGTGGGGCTGGTCCTCGCGGTCCTGAAGGGAGTGTTTTTCCTGGCGGCCTGCTGGTTCCTGAGCCGCCAGGGTATTCCCCAGATCCTGCATGCGGTGGCCCGCACGCGCAGTCGCGAGCTCTTTACGGTGACGGTAGTGGGTCTCTGTGCAGCGGTCGCCTTCGGCGCGGTGCAGTTGAACCTGAGCGCAGCCCTGGGAGCCTTCGCAGCGGGGTTGGTGGTGAGCGAGTCAATTTACAGCCACCGGGTGCTGGCTGACATCCTGCCCTTCAGGGATCTCTTCCTCACCATCTTCTTTGTCTCGGTCGGACTGCTTATTGATCTTGGTGAGGTGGCGGCCAACTGGGCCCTCATCCTGAGTGCCACTCTTGTCATTCTGGCCGTGAAGTTTGGCGCGGCCTTCCTTGCGGCCCGGCGGCTGGGATTGGCCCTGCGCCCCTGCCTCCTCACTGCCGGGGCCCTGGCCAGTACCGGAGAGTTTTCCCTCGTCCTTCTCGAACGAATTGGAGACTTCGGCGTGTTCGATTTGTGGCCCGAGGCAGAGCAGGTCCTCCTGGTCTCAACCGCGCTCGGGATGGGACTGGTCCCCGCCCTGATGCGACTGGCGGAGCGCTTTGCCCCGGTGCTCGAACGGCACGGCTGGCTGGGACAGGAGAAGAACTGCCCGGTGGAACTTACGCCGGAAGGAGAGCGGGAGGCACTGCGGGATCATGTCATCGTATGCGGCTTCGGACCGGTGGGACGAAACCTTCATCACGCTCTGGAAAAGTGCGGTATTCCCACCCTCGTCCTCGAACTGAACGCGGACACGGTGCACGAACTCACCGGGCAGGGAATGATGGTCCTTTTCGCCGATGCCCGTCAGCCGGAAGCCCTCGAGATGGCCGGGATCAGGCGGGCGCGCAGTATCGCCTTCACCTTTCCAGATGCGGAGGCCGCGATTGCCGGTATGCGGCTTGCGCGCCAACAAAACCCCGAGGTGCTCGTTTATGCGCGGGCAAAGTTCACCCCGGAGGCCGATCGTCTGCGGGAGGCAGGCGCCAATCATGTCTTCCATGACGAGCGGGAGAGCGGTCAGGCCCTTATCAAGTCGGTGGTTTCCCCCTACGTGGAGGAAGAGGTTTTCGAGGATCTCACCTGGTAGTTTCCGCGTAGTCAGGGTGCGGGGGCGGAGAGCAGGGGAGGAGAGGGGACAATTGGCGTGACCCGGGACTTGACCCTGTGCGGCGGGCAAGCGAACCAAGCGCGTGCCTGATTGGGATTACCCGGACCTTCCCGTCTCGCGGCGACGGAAGGAGATCCTCGACGCGATGCGCTCGAGCCGGGTGGTCGTGGTGGTGGGTGAGACGGGGAGTGGAAAGACCACCCAGCTTCCCAAGATGGCCCTGGAGCTGGCGCAGGAGCGCCTGGCGGGTGACTCCGGGCTGCGCGCGGGGCGCATTGGTTGCACCCAGCCCCGGCGCCTCGCCGCCACCAGTGTGGCGCGACGGGTCGCGGAAGAAATGCAGGTCGTGGAGGGCAGCCTGGTGGGTTACCAGGTGCGCTTCGCCGAGAAGGTGAGTGAAGCGACCGCGATCAAGTTCATGACCGATGGCATCCTTCTGGCGGAGACCCAAGGGGATCGTGCGCTTCGTCAGTATGACACCCTTATCATCGATGAGGCGCACGAGCGGTCCCTCAATATCGACTTCCTGCTGGGTTACCTGCACCGGCTGCTGGAGAAGCGAAAGGATCTGCGACTGGTGATCAGTTCGGCCACCCTGGATGCAGGAAAGTTCTCGGAATTCTACGGGAATGCGCCGGTGGTGCAGGTGGAGGGGCGGGCTTATCCGGTGGAGGATCACTTTCTCCCCGGAAGCGAGGACGAGGAATTGCGCCATCACGTGGTAAGGGCGGTAGAGTGGATCACCGAGATTGACGGGCGGGGCGACATCCTGGTCTTTCTTCCGGGGGAGCGGGAGATTCGTGAGTGCGCGAAGTTGCTGGAGGGTCGTGGGTTGTCCGCAACCGAGGTTCTGCCGGTCTTTGCACGATTGAGTCTGGCCCAGCAACAACGTGTTTTCCAACCGAGCAGACAGCGGCGGGTGGTGCTGGCAACCAACGTTGCGGAAACCTCGCTGACTATTCCAGGGGTCGTCTACGTGGTGGATAGCGGGCTGGCACGCATCAGCCGCTTCAATCCGGGTCGGCAGGTGCAGCGTCTGCAGATCGAGCAGATCTCGCAGGCCAGTGCCCGGCAACGGCGTGGCCGGTGTGGCCGGGTGCGGGAGGGCGTGTGCGTTCGACTCTACGACGAGTTGGATCTGGAGCAGGCCTCCGAGTTCACCGATCCGGAGATTCGACGTTCCTCGCTGGCGGGGGTTGTGCTGCGGATGAAGGCTTTGCGGCTGGGCGACGTGCGGGAGTTTCCCTTTCTGGATCCACCCTCCCCGAGCGCGTTGACGGAGGGCTTCCGCACCCTTGAGGAAGTGGGGGCGCTGGATTCCCGGCAGGGCGAACTCACCGAGATTGGACAGAGCCTGGCGCGGCTGCCGCTCGATCCGCGCCTGGGTCGTATGCTGCTGGAAGCGCGTCACCGGAAGGTGCTGGGAGAGGTCCTTATCATCGTGGCAGGTCTCAATGTGATGGATGTGCGTGAGAGGCCTCCGGAAAAGGAGAACCAGGCGGATGAGGCGCATTCCTCCTTTGAGGATCCGGACTCGGACTTCATGAGCCTTCTCAATATCTGGCACTCCCTGCGCGATTTTCGCAGGGACAACCAAGGCTGGCAGCGCAACCAGCTCCGGCGTTTCTGCGAGAAGAAGTTCCTCAACGTGCGCCGCATTCTGGAATGGGATCAGGTGGTCAAAGAGCTGGGGCGACTCATGCGCGAACAATATGGCAAACGTCCACGGGCCCTTCCCGGGGAGCGGGGCGAGTGGGGAGATGTGAATGAGATTCATAAGGCCATCCTGGCCGGCATGCCCCGGCAGATCGGCGTGTGGGAGAAGGAGAAGCGTTGCTACCGGGGCACCGCTAACCGGAACTTCGCTGTTTTCCCGGGTTCGGGTCTTTTCGGGAAGAAGCGGCCGGAGTGGGTGCTGGGATTCGATCTGGTGGAAACCTCACGCCTGTGGGCCCGCAAGGTGGCCGCCATTTCTCCGCTTTGGGTGGAGGAGGTGGCGCCGCAATTGTGCAAGAGCCGCTTTCACTCACCCTCATGGGACGAACAGCAGGGTGCAGTTTATGGAATCGAAACCGTGCAGTGCGGGGGACTGACTCTCATTCCTGAACGGCGGGTGCATTTTGGACGGGTTGACCCCAAGGCTGCGCACGAGGTGTTCATTCGGGAGGCCATCCTGGGAGAGGGCATACGCTCGCGTTGTGATTACAAGGATGAGCTGCAGGCCGTGAAGAGTGAAGTGGAACGGGCCGAACACAAGTTGCGCCGGGTGGGAGGGCTCTGGTCGGACGAAGGAGCCTACGATTTTTTCTTTGAACGGATTCCGGATGGCATCTCCACCACGAAAGCCTTTCACCGCTGGCGTCTGGCCGATCGCAACGAAGAGCAACTGATGATCGGCCTCACCGATGTGGTCTGGGAGGAGATTGCAGAGGAGTTGGCATTGTTTCCGGATCACCTGGAGCATGGCGACAAGAGTTACCGGGTGACCTATCGCAGCGATCCCGAGGCGCTCGATGACGGGGTCACCATTGAGATCGGGATCGATGATCTTGCTCTCTTCCCGTCCCATCTCATCAGCTGGGGAGTAGCCGGAATTCTGGAGGAGCGGGTGGAGTTGCTCATCCGCTCCCTGTCCAAGTGGCAGCGGCAGGCATGCTTTCCCATCGCGGAGGCGCTGGTCGACTTTCTCGATCTTTGGGAGGGGTGGGAACCCCGCTGCGAGCTGACGGCTGCTCTGGCGGAGTTTCTCTCCGAGCGCTCCGGGCACAGCATCGAGGAAAGTGATTTCAATCCGGAGCGGTTGCCTCCGCAGTTGCGTCCCAAGTTGCGTGTTGATGGGGACGAGGGCGAGGAACTGGCGCTGGGGGAGGATGTGCAGGCCATCAGGGACCGTCTGGCCGGGGTGTTGCGGGAGAGAACGGAAGAGGCCGCCAACCTGGAGTGGGAAATGACAGGAGGAGAGGTGTGGAGTTTCGGTGAAGTTCCGGTGCAGGTTGCCCCCTCCACCCCGGCTGGAGACAGGGGACTGGATCCGATCTTTCCCGGACTGGTGGATGAGGGGGAGACCGTTGGAATGCGGGCCTTCCTGGAAGAGGAGGAAGCGCAGGAGAGCCATCTGGCAGGCTGTGTGCGGTTGTTTCTCCTTGAACAGTACGAGCAGGTCGGTTTCGTGCGACGGAAGTTTCCGATGGGGCCCACCTCCCGGCTCTACGCATCAGTTCTGAGCGCAGGGGAAGACCTGATGGATGATCTGATGCGTTGTGCGGCGGAAGGAGCCATGGGAGGGCAGGTGCGCTCGGGTGAGGAATTCGCGGCGGCGTCGGCCGATGGAAAAGGACGACTTTTTGAGTGTGCACAGGCTGTGTGTGATGGATTGGAGGAAGCGGTCGAGAGTTACCGCCGGGTCTCGGACTGGATGGAGCGGAATCGTCAGGATCGACACCTAGGAGAAGTGGTAGAGGATCTCGATGAGGAGATTTCCTGGTTGTGGCAGGGGGGGTTCGCATGGAGGGCCGGATTCTCCCGCATGAAGCGCTACCAGCGCTACTTCCTGGGGATTGAAGAGCGTCTTTCCCGCCTGGAGAGTCAGCCGCTTGTGCGTGACGAGGAGAAGCGGGAACGTCTCATGCCCCTTTGGCAACGATGGATCACGCGCTGGATGGAGCACCCGGAGGCGGTGCGCTTCTGGAAGATCGGATGGATGCTTGAGGAGCTGCGCCTGGCGCAGTTTGCCCCGGGTCAGCCACGCGAAATTCGGGTGAGTGAGAAACGCATTGCCAAGGCGCTCGAGGAAGCCGGGTGATGGTGGAGTGACCTGCGGCGACGGATGGGGCCTGGCCTTTCTCCTGCTGCCTGTCGGGCGAAACCGGTGATGGACTGGGGGGGATCCAAAGATCTGCGGCCAGAACCTGGAATCGTGGAAATTACTGAATAGGAGGTAGTTAAACGGCAATTCGTCCCCTGTGTAAGCCTTTTCAGGGGCAGATTGAGCGGTCGGGTTCCTTGCTCTGGCTCTCGTGGGGGGCTATCCTGGCGGCCATGACGAGATGGTGTGAGCGGGTCCGGGGAGTGCTGATGGCGCTGTCCCTCCCGTTGGTCTGCGGGGATCTCCCGGCGAGTTCCCCTTCCAGCGAGGATCAACTTGCGGCCCAGTCAGAATTCGTGGAGGCACTCGCGAAGCATTTTGAGTCGCTGGAGCCCTTGGAAGGGATCGAGACGCGCTTTGCGGAGTTGCGAGCGGGTCTTCACCTGATCCGCACAAGTACCGGCAGAGGAAAAACTGAGTCTGAGAAATTGGCGGCTCTCGAACGCGAGATACGGTTGCATTCAGAACGGAAGGAGGACTATCGGGCGGAGTACGTTCGTTGGGTGAGGCTTGCTGCAAGAGGCGAACGGCATCCTGAATTGCGCACGCGTTATGGCTTGTCCTATCGCGATGTGGTGATCAGGCGTGTGACCGGGGTGGGACTGGAGATCCGTCACTCCTCAGGGACGGCGCGTCTGCGTCATGGCGATCTGACCGGGGAGTGGCAGGAGCGCTTCCTCTGGGATGAGAAGGAAGCCCGACGTTCTCTCGCGGAGGAGGCGCGGACGGATCGGGAAATGGAACTCCTCCAACGCTATGCAGTAGAGCGAGGAGTGGATCCGGTAGTGGCACGGGAGGAAGCAGCCGCCAGGCTTGTCCTTGCGAAGCTGGAATCTTCTGCGCCCATCGTCCCTGCGAAGCTGGAGCCCTCGGAACCTCTGGAACTGGCGGAACTGGAACTGGCGGAACTGGAGCCGGCCACCAATGTCGGAGCCACCCGCTCAAAGGGATCGAAGAAGAGCCGCTGAAGTTGCGCGGTCAGGCAAGGATCTCCTTTGCCACCCTGGCCTTCTCCACCCCGGTGAGGCGGTGATCAAGGCCCTGGTGTTTCACGGTGAATTCTTCGTGGTCCAGGCCGAGGCAGTGGAGGATGGTGGCCTGGATGTCGTGCACATGGATGGGATCGCGGGTGATGTGGTAGCCCAGCTCGTCTGTCGCGCCGACGATGTGTCCTGCCTTTACGCCCCCGCCCGCCAGCCACATGTAGAACGCAAACGGATGATGATCGCGGCCCTCCT
>JAAZXD010000113.1 GCA_014240355.1 Roseibacillus sp.
GCCCCCCCGGAGTCCTGGTTTTTCTATACCGTTCTCGCCTTTGCGGGGCTGGGCGCTGCCTTTTTCTTCGTTCCGATCAATGCCTTCCTGCAGGACCAGTGCGATCCGGAACAGCGGGGGAACATTCTGGCCGGCTCCGCTCTTCTCAACTGCCTGGCGATGGCTGGGGCGGTGATCCTCCAGTTCGTGATGATGAAGGTGGGTTTGGAGACCCACATCCAGTTTCTTCTCCTGGCCCTGGTGTCCATTGCGGCGACCTGGTACGTCATGCGGCTCCTCCCGCGCGCCTTCGTGAAGATGCTCGTCTTCAGTGCCCTGCGCGCCTTCTACCGCATCGAGGCAATTTACCCCGGGCGCATGCCGGAGAAGGGCGGCATCCTGCTCACTCCGAATCACGTCAGCTATCTCGATGCCCTGGTTCTCACTGCCGCCAGCCCCCGGCCGGTCCGATTTCTGATGGTGAGCTACTATTTCGATAAGCCCCTGGTCGGGAAGGTTGCCAAGCTCTTCGATACTGTCCCGATTTCCAGCATGCGTGCCAAGGATGCCATCAAGGTCGCAGCCGAGTCCGTGAGGGAGGGCAACGTAGTCTGCATTTTCCCGGAGGGGGAATTATCCCGCAGCGGATTCATGGGTGAATTCAAGCGCGGCTTCGAACTGATCGCCCGCAAGGCGGACTGTCTTGTGCAACCGGTCTACCTCGATGGGCTCTGGAAATCCATTTTCTCCGCTGAGCGCGGAAAGTATTTCTGGAAGATGCCGCGGGCCATTCCCTTCGGGGTGCGGGTGGCCTTCGGGGAGGCACGGGCGGCGCAGGACTATAGGGCCAGGGATGTCAGACGGGAACTCAACAGTCTGGCGGGGGAGGTCTTTGCCCGGCGGCGCGAGTCCGCCGGGAAGGTGAAGGAGTTCCTCCTTCAGCAGAGCAAGCCCGGGGATCGGGCTCTCCTCTGGGTGCACGGGGGACAGGTCTGCTCCTGCAGTTGGGAGGAGGTGCTGAACCTCCTCGATCCGGGAGGAGATCCCGTCCGCGTGGCGGCGGGCCATCCTGGTGCGCAGCAGTGGCTGGAGGATTGGCTTGCGCTGGATGAATTGAGCGAGCGGGAATGGCGTGGCCTGTTGATCAATGCCCACCAGCTGATGGATCTCCACAACCTTGGGGATGGGAAGGCGGTGGTGACTCTCGATGCGTCAGCTTCACCGGCCGTGCGCCGGGTCTGGGGCATGCTCCTGCCGGTCCTTACTCGTAGCGAGACCGTTGTCCTCGGGCCGGAGGATGGGCCTTCCGAACTGGGGACACTGCGCGGGGGAAAGATCGTCCTGCGTGACCTGGTCGGAACGACCCGGATGCGCGAGGTCCTGCAGGAGGCGCAGGCAGAGGACCATTCCATGGTGCTCTACCAGTTCGGGGGAGGACCGCAGCAGGCTGAGGATGCCGGGCGCGGTATCTTCGCGGCTTATGAAACAGCGGGCCGGGTGCTCAGTTTTTCGATGCCACCCGATCCCATCATCCTCAAGGGTGATGAGGCACACCCGGGCTGGAAGGAACATTCCCATGGACGCCTGCTCGCCGGATTCGTGGTGCGCAGTTGCGAGGGGGGAGTGGAAGTGAGTGGGGAGATGTTTCCCGGGGCCATCGAATTGCCGAACTGGTCAGTGGACGAGCGGGGATTTCTCTCGCAGTCGTGATCATGGCCGGGAAGACGAGACGCCTGCTCTCCCTGCTGTGCAAAACGCGCGCGGTCTCCTGCGCGCGCCTTGTTCTTGGACGATAAGAACCTCCTCGGGGAATTTTTCTCGGGCCTATTCGCTGCTGAGCTGTTTGAGCAGTTCACTGACGGCCTTGCCCACTTCAAACTTGTTGTCGGGAAGCTGCACGGTGGTGGCTTCGGCATCGGGATTGGCGTAGCCCTCGATGTTGCCTGCCTTGCCGTCGATGATGATGGTGATCCCTTCCGCGGCGGGTTCGCCGCTGATGTCCTGCCTGATGGAGGCCACCGCGGGATCGAGGACCGCCTTGATGGCATCTGCAGTTGCGGGTTCGAAACCGTAAAGAATGATGGTTGCAGCCGGGTTGGCAGGGACTTCCTGATCGTTGCCCCGCATCCCCCCATTGAGCGGATCGGTGCGGTCCGGCATGAGGAGGAAGGCGGCTACCGCGATCAGGGCGATGGCCGCGAGAGCTCCACTGAATTGCGGTTGCGCGAAGAGACGTGATATCCTGGTGAAGAGGGATTCACTGCGTTCCTCCGTGGGGGCGGGAGCGGGGGCGAGATCCTTTCCGTACTGGTCCCGGATGCGGTCGCGGAGGTCCCCGGGCAGGGAAGGCACATCATCAGCCTCCTCAGAGCGGAAGCTCTGGGCCAGAAGGGCCTTCAGTTCTTCGTGCTTGTCGGAAGGTTCAGTTTTCATCGTCCTGTACCCTTCCAACCGCACGGGAATCCGGTCATTTTCAACTTAACAGACATTTTTGCAGCTTTCCGAGGGCTTCTTCCAGCGCTTCATTGAGAATTCGGCGTTTCTTGGAAATCGAGTGATCAGGATCAAGGCCCAGTTGTTCAAGGATTTGGGGGTCTTCACAGAGCTCACCCATGGTGGCACTCTGGGCGACGTAAACAGTGAAAATGAGGCGCCACTGGCACTCGTTGAGAACCTCTCCACACTGCCGGTAGATTTCGTCGAAACTAAGCTGCCCAAGGCCCCGGTCCGGGTCGGCGCTCTCGTCCTCGAACTGCATGGCCCCGTCTTCCCGCTCGGTGAGGTCTTCAAAGGAACTCTGGGTATTGGGCTGATTCTTCAGAGCCCCCTGTTTCCGGCGCCAGTCGATGGCCCGGAACTGGATCATCTTGGAAAAGAGGGGGATGACTTCCTCAAAGACCACGATGGCCTCGACGGGAGCCTTGCCGTCCTTGGCCCGCTCGCGGGCAAGTTCAGCGAAGGTTTCCAGGTAGACGTCCTCCGCGTCCTGGTTGCCCAGTCCCTTTCGGAGGAGAAGGTGGAATCCGAAGGGTCGCAGGATGGGATCGAGTTCGTTCCATTCACGGTCAGAAAAGCCTCCTCCTTCCTTCTTTTGCAGGCGATCGAGGTCGAGATTCTTCTCATAGCGTCCGTCCGCCGGATCGTGACAGACCTGCGGATCGGACTGCGCGGTGCGATCGGTTGCCACGTTGTGGCGGGCGTGATCGTGGGCGCCCTCCAGGGCCTCGGCCGAAAATTCGGCGTCAGAGGGACGTAGCTTGTAGCGATCAAGGAGGTTCTCGAAGATTCCGCTCGCCAGTGCTCCCGCGGCTTCGTCGGGGATAAGGACACCCTCGACCGGCCTCTTGGCCCGGCGATAAGTCGCGCGCCAGAGTTTCTCGAAGAACTCAGGATCAGGCTCACCGGAGCGATTCATAGCAAGTCCCCCCACGGGACGTTCCTAGGAAACAATGTCCAACTCCCCTAAAGCAAGGACCGTTTCCGGGAGCCTGGTCATCCTTGCTTCCGGGATCCCGGGCAAAAAAAATGAAAATCGCTTCCTGCACTGTCCGGTTGGGGTATCGTGCTTCATATGTGGTCAGGAGGTCGCTCCCTCAGATTAATTGCTGTTGCTGGTGTCTTCGCGGTTTCGCTGGGCACCGCCACGGGTCAAACCCCCCTATGCGACCATCAGCATCCGGGTAACCCAACATTGATCTCAGGGGCGGCCTCCTGTTTCTACAATGAAGCGACCGGGGGGCAGACCCTCATCCAGCTCGGGGACGCCAGCATCATTCGCTGGGACAGTCTTGCTCTTGAGGATCCTGGCAGCAGCCTGACCTTCGAATGGCTTGGTCCGGCCGATTCCGCCCCCACGGTTCTCAACCGGGTGGAGCAGGGGGGACGTCAGGAAGCGGTCCTCGGTGGCACGCTCTCCTTTTCGAATGGCAACCTGATCATCACTCATCCCAATACCGGATTAAACATCTTTGGCACGGTGGAGGCCGGGGCGGTCACCATCGTGACCCACAACCTGGATTCGCTGGCCGAGATGCAGTTGCTCAGTGGAGAGGCTGCGGACTTCACCAATGCCTCCGTCAGCAGTCGACTCAATGTCATGGGAGGAAAGGTGGTGGCGACCTCCGGTGACGTGGTGCTTGGTGGGCCCGCGGTATCCATTACCGGGGGCTGGGACTCCGGTCAGGACGAAGGGAGTGAGATTCTGGCGCCTGCCGGTTCGATCCGGATCTTCGGTGGCCAGAACTTCAGGCTCTTGCCGCAGGATGTTCCTGCCGGCACCTCCCGGATTGAGCGGCTGCCGGGAAGCGTTAACGGAAACGTGTTTAATTCACAGACGGTTCGGGCCGAGCGGATGGTAGAGATCGTGGCCGAGAGCGATATCAGGAATAACGGCACTTTGCAGGCCGACGGACTGGGTGGCGTGGTGATGATGCGGGTGGACGCGAATGGGACCCTCGCAAATGAGGAGGGCGCCCTTGTTTCCGCTGATATCATTGTTCCCTTTCCCCCTCCCGGACCCGGAACGGTTATTCATCCCGATCGCGGGGATGCCCCCTCTCCCCTGAGTACCGGCCTGAGCCGTATTCCGGTTGTAGCCAGTCCGGGACAGGGAGAGAGTTCCAAGCGCGTGGTCCTGCGTGAGTCGGCTCCCGTCACCGGCAGTGCAAGCGCCCAGCGGCAACGGGCCAACCGATCCCGGGGTGAATCTTCCAATCGTAACAGTGCTCTCGCCGGCAATACCACGCGAGGCAGTGGACATCTCGCGCGGGGCCGTAGTTTCTTCGGAGTGCGGGGAGGGACGAAGGCAAAGAAACCCTGAGGCGCGACTGCTTCATTCAGTCGGTCGCCTCCGCTGGTCCCTGGCCTGGGAGGGGAGTTTATTCCCGCCTGCATCTTTAAAAGAGAAGGGGGAGAACCGAAGTTCTCCCCCCTCTGTTGGGTTGCCTATGGAAATAGCGTTGGCTGCCTAAATCTTTTGCTGCAGGGGCAGCTTGGTAAGAGCATCTGATGAGGCAGGAGGGTCCGTCAACATTGAAGTTACGTCTTTAGTTCGATGGATAGTTTGCCTCTCTGAAACAAAATATGGCTGACCGGGTGAGGGTTGCACAGGGTGGCCCCGGGGATGAGCGATCAGCATGGTGTGAGCCCTGAATCCCTAGGGTCATACGGATTTCCTGCATGTTAGAGATGTCCGCCGATTGAGCTTTCGCCTTGGCCTTGCTGGGGATTCCACGAGGAAATATTGCGGCCCCTGCTCCTTGGGGCTAGCACTCGTGGAGCGACTGAGATTCCACTACCATGAAGAACGCCCTGGCTTTTCTGACCTTTCTGTTCCTTTTCACCTCGACGAACCTTCACGCTGATGAGGGCAACAAGAACGACAAGGGGGACCGCGTGTATGAGTTGCGGACCTACTATGCGAACGAGGGAAAACTCAATGCCCTCCATGCGCGCTTTCGGGATCATACCTGCGATCTTTTTGAGAAGCACGGCATGCAGAATGTCGCCTACTGGGTGCCCGTGGACAATCAGGCCAACACGCTGGTTTACATCGTTTCCCATGCCAGCCGGGAGGCGGGGAAGAAGTCGTGGGGCGCCTTTCTCAAGGATCCCGACTGGCAGGCGGCATACAAGGCCTCGGTCCGGGACGGAAAACTGGTACGCAAGATCGAGCGGGTGTTCCTCACCGCCACGGATTATTCGCCGGAACTCAAGATTGAGGCCGGCAACCCTGTCCGCCTCTTCGAGCTTCGCACCTACACCACCCACGAGGGGAAACGCCCCGATATTAACAAGCGCTTCCGCGATCATACCTGTGCCCTGTTCACCCGGCATGGGATCACCAACCTGCTCTATTGCGATCTCATGAAGGATCAGAAGGGATCGGACATGACTCTGACCTATCTCATCGCTCACAAGGATCAGAAAGCTCGTGCCGCTTCCTGGGATGCTTTCCGCAAGGACCCCGACTGGCAGGCCGCCCGCAAGGCCTCCCAGGTAAAGGGTCCAATCCTGCTCAAAAAAGGTGGAGTGAAGTCGACCCTGCTCACGGCTGTCGATTATTCGCCGATGAAGTAGCATCGACGGTGCGAGGATCCGGGAGTCCTGACGGTCTGCTGGCTGGGTGATGTTTTCCGCGGGTCTGAGGGCCGGGAGACGAGGCCTTGTCTCCTGGCGTCAGGGATGATTACTTCGGGGTCGATGTCCCGCTGCCTGTTTGCCTTCCTGGTTCTCATCCACCACGGTCCCGCCATTGCGGGGGACCTGCCCCCCAGGCCGAATATCATCTGGATCATGTGTGATGACCTGGGATACGGGGATCTGGGATGCTTCGGGCAGAAGACGATCGCAACCCCGCGTCTCGATCAACTGGCCAAAGAAGGGATGCGCTTCACCGATTTCTATGCCGGCTGCACGGTCTGCCGGCCTTCCCGGTTGTCGCTCTGGACCGGAAAGCACATGGGGCATACGCCCATTTCCTCCAATGCAAACTATCACTTCAAGCCGGGGGACGTCACGGTGGCAGAGCTGCTCAAGGACGCGGGTTACCGGACCGGAGGCGTTGGCAAGTGGGCCATGGGATGGGTGGAGACCAGCGGATTCCCGTTGAAGAACGGTTTCGACTTCTGGATGGGCTACCTGGACCAGGGACAGGCTCATAATTACTATCCGACCCACCTGTGGCGGAACGGGCAGAAGTATCCGCTCCCCGGGAACGTGCTTTCCGACCATCCCAGGGCGCGCGGACGGGTGACGTCCAGGAAGGTGACCTGGTCCCACCCGGTCATGACGGAGGAGGCCTTCGCCTTTATCAGGGAGAGCGGGGACCAGCCCTTTCTCCTGCACGTGCACTGGACCATTCCCCATGCAAACAACGAGGGGGGTCGCGTTCATGGTGACGGAATGGAGGTGCCGGACTACGGAATCTACAAGGAGAAGGACTGGGCAAACACGAGCAAGGGTCAGGCTGCGATGGTCAGCTGGATGGATCGGGATGTGGGCCGTCTGGTGGATCTCCTGCGTGAGCTCAAACTCGAGCGCCGGACCCTCGTGATCTTTACCTCCGACAACGGGCCTCATTCGGAGGGCGGGCACCGGCACGAGGTATTCGATGCAAACGGGCCCTTGCGTGGGTTCAAACGCGACCTTTACGAGGGTGGTATTCGCGTTCCCACCATCGCATGGTGGCCCGGGGTGGTGGAGTCTGGAACAACCTGCGCTGAACCACTGGCCTTCTGGGACTTCCTGCCCACGGCCTGCGAACTGGCCGGGGCAGAAATTCCGGCAGGGCTCGATGGAATTTCCTTCGTGAATGCCCTCAGGGGCATGAAACAGAGGAGTCACGATTATCTCTACTGGAAGTATGGCCGGAAGGAGGCCGTGCGTGCCGGAAACTGGAAACTGGTGCGGACGGATGCAGCGAAGCCTGCAGAACTCTACGACCTCAAGGGCGATCCCGGGGAGAAGAGCAATGTGGCGGGGGAACACAAGGCGGTGGTCCAGACGCTGCAGGACTACCTGGGACAGGCGACGAAGTAGCGCTCCGGTGCGGAGATAACGTGATTCTGTCACCCGGTCTGTTCTCCCCTCTCACCAGCGGGAAAGGGCGAGCTTGCCAAGGACGGCCGTGGGCTCTAAATCCCCGCCCATGGCAGAAACATTGCGTTGGGGCATCCTTAGCACGGCAGGGATTGCGCGTAAGAACTGGGAGGCGATCAGAAATTCCGGGAATGGAACCATCACGGCGGTGGCGAGCCGCGATGCGGCCAAGGCGCAGCAGTTCATCGATGAGTGCCAGGCCGAGGTGCCTTTTGACGACGTGCCGCGGGCGATCGGGAGCTATGATGAGATCGTGACGGCGGATGACGTGGATGCGGTCTACATTCCGCTCCCCACGGGCCTGCGCAAGGAATGGGTCATCAAGGCGGCCAACGCAGGCAGGCACGTGATGTGCGAGAAGCCCTGCGCGGTCAGTCATGCGGATCTCGTGGAGATGACCGAGGCCTGTGCGTCCAACAACGTGCAGTTCATGGACGGGATCATGTACATGCACAGCGACCGCATGCCGAAATTGCGGGCTGCTCTCGATGAGCCCGCCAATGTGGGCAGGATTACGCGAATCGCCTCGGCCTTCAGCTTTTGCGCCCCACCCGAATTCCTGGCCGGGAACATCCGGCTCAGCAGCGACCTGGAGCCCGCAGGCTGCCTGGGCGACCTCGGCTGGTACACCATCCGGGCCACCCTTTTCGTGATGAACTACGAGATGCCGAAATCCCTTCGGGCCACCATGCTCTCATCCGCCTCGCGGGCTGACAGCCCGGACCAGGTTCCCACTGAATTGAGTGCGGAACTCTTCTTTGACAATGGCATCTCAGCCACCTTCTACAATTCCTTCCTCACCAATCACCAGCAGTGGCTGCACGTGAGTGGCGACAGGGGAAACATCCGCCTCGACGATCTGGTCCTGCCTTATCCGGACGGCGAACTCGACTTTCACGTCAACAATGCCCAGTTCGTGATCGAGGGCTGCAAGTTCACCATGGAGAAGCATCTCCGGCGCGAGTTCGTTCCAGAGCCGGGTGGGAATGATCCCAGCGCCCAGGAGACCAAGCTCTTTCGCACCTTCGCGGACCTCGCCCTGAGAGGAACGCCGGATTGTTTCTGGGCGGAGGCGGCTCTCAAGACCCAGGCGATCCTGGACGCCTGCCTTGAGTCCGCACAGAACGGCGGCAGGCTCATCGAGCTCTGATCCCTGGCCGGAGTCCCCTGTTCGGAGATCAGAGGGTGTTCTTGAGTTGCTTGAATTCCTTTCGCAGAGAAATGAGCTCGGTCTCGTGCTTGGTGATTTGCCCATCAAGGTGCGCAAGGCGCTTCAGCGTCTTCGCGGTATTCCCATCCCGAAACGACCATTCTGCTCGGCTTGTGAACGACATAGAAACTGTC